>CAXUEW010000116.1:0-9943 GCA_964250115.1 uncultured Terriglobus sp. | reverse complement strand
CGCATGGTGGCACGCGTGCCGAGATAAAGGCGGCGGCCATGTCCATGGCCGATACTGCCGCCGTTCTCCGGCGGCAATCGGGTCGTCCGGTGGAAGACCACACCGGTCTCGCCGGGCTCTACGATTTTAATATCCAGTGGTCGCCGCAGCTGGCTGAGGACGCGGCATTGCCATCGTTGTTCACGGTGCTGCAGCAGGAACTTGGCCTACGCCTTTGGCCGGCGAAAGGCCCGGTCGAAGTCATCGTGATCGATCACATCGAGCAGCCTTCTGCGAATTGAAGGCACGCGAAACCGGGTAACGCGCTGTGCCCTGTGTCGTGGGTGTTCGCGTGGAGCGTCGTGCCAAAGCAGGAGTATGAAGCAATTACTTCATAGCGGTATCGAATCCGCTCGCTTATGTCGGCAACATACTTGACGGAAAGCGATTCCGTTCCGGATACTTCCGCAATGCTGCCAAAGGCCCCGGCACCGCACCTGAATCTTCCACACTTCCTTCCAGCAGCGGATCATGCCGCTCTGCTGGACTGGACGTTGCGGAATCAGTCGCGTTTTGAGGCCTCTGGCGTCGGGGCGCTGGGTGAAGTGAATACGTCCGTGCGCAAGTCGCAGACGATGTCGGATCTTGGTCCAGCGAAGGAACCTTTTGAGCGCGAAGTCCGTGCACACTACAAGGAATGGATTCGTACGCTCAGGGTGTCGCCTTTCGACGTCTCCAGCGTGGAGCTACAGCTTGCCGCGCACAACGATGGAGCGCATTTTTCCCGGCACATTGACACGCAGGTCCACGCCAGCAGCGGCGCGTCCATTCGCGCGCTCAGCGCGGTGTACTACTTTTTTCGTGAGCCGAAGAGCTTTTCCGGCGGCGAACTGCTCATCTTCCCCTTTGTAACGCGAGCCGACGACACCAACTGCGCGACAGTCAAACCGCAACAGAACACGATGATCGTGTTTCCGTCGTGGGCCACGCATGAGGTCGCGACTGTGCAGTGCCCCTCAAAAGCCTTTGCGGATTCACGCTTTGCCGTGAATTGCTGGTTGCACATGCAGCGGTGATGATGGTGCCTGTATGACGGGCAGAGGCAGCTTATGCTGCCGGTGCAGTTAGTCAGGCCAGCAACTGAACGGCCAGTCCCTTGTCCTGCAGCCGCTTGGCTGCATTGCGATCGAAAGAGACAAACACCTCTGCCCCGAGCCAGAGCCCTTCATGAGCGATGATGCCGTCAGCGAAATCACCGCCCGCGTCTAACATCGCGAGACCTGCCGCAACTGCAGCACGATCGACCATGACGATTTCGATATCCAACAAGTTTCGGATAGCAGTTGCAACGTCGACCCGCGTGAAGCGATAAGTACCTCTTAGCACCCATGCGAATTCGCACATCGCCGCTAAGCTTATCGCGATCGCAGTCGCCTCTCTTAGCACAGCAACTGCAAGTGCTGTCTGCGCAGGATCATCGCGGACTGCGCTTCGTATCAGGACATTTGTGTCCGGTGCGATCTTCAATCGATTCTTCCTGCCCAGCCGTCAGCAGCAGTTGACTCCAACTCTCCTAGCGTAGCCACCTTGGTGGTTTTTCCTGCAAGGCACCCAATGAAGTCTTCAATCGTGCCGCTTCGATGGGGAGCCTGAATCGCAGCCTTGTGCCCGGGGAGCAGTTCCAATTCCAGCTTATCTCCAGGCCGGATACCAAGGTGCTGCAGTACTTCTTTACGAAAGGTAATCTGGCCGCGCGCCGTGACCTTTAACAACGCCATGCCCGATTGTAATGCAAATGTGCATTACTCTGAGGTGGGGAACCCCCACACGGATTGTTTAGCGACTTTGCGGATTCTCGCCTTGCCATGAACTGCTGGCTGCACATGCAGCGGTGAATGTTGGGGCCGCCGCGGCTACTGCTTCGATGCAGAGACAGCGAGTAGCTCCACAAGATACTTCTTCCAGATGACGGCCTGCGTGTGCGTGCCGTGGCCACGAGTGGCGTCAGAAATGGGAAGAAGAACAAACTTTGCGTGGGGCATCTTCGGAGTGAGTTTTTCAGCGATGCCGAGTTCGGGCGGGTTGATGAAATCGTCGGCAGAGTTGATGTACATCACCGGCACGGTGATCTTCGCCAACTGCGCCTCCGGGTTGTAATTGCGTGATGCGTCGAAGTAGTAGATCAGGTCGTTCGCGTCGCTGTTTGCCATAACTCGAGGAACGTAGCTATCCACGAATGCTTCGGCAGCTTTGCGGGTAGGTGCCGCCTTTTGCTGGACCAGCGGTGCCGTTCCCATGACAAAGGTAAGCTCGGTGGCCGCGCGAAGACCCTGCAGCGGCTCCGTGGTGTACTCGCCGTTCTTCCAGGCGGGGTCGAGCTTGATGTCCTGGATGGCCATGTAGCGCATCATGCGGTTGCGGCCCGCAAGCTCTGTGGGCAGGCAGGCCAGCGGCATCAGCGCGTCTGCAAAGCCGGGGTACATTTCGCCCCACACGAACGCCTGCATGCAGCCCATGGACGTGCCGATGATCAGGCGAAGATGATCCACGTGGAGACCTTCCAGCAGCATCCGGTATTGAGAACGGACCATGTCATCGTAGTCGTACTTTGGGAAGCGCATGTGAAGGCCGTCTGAGGGCTTTGAACTGTCACCCTGGCCAATATCGTCCGGCAGAATCAGGAAGTACTTCGAGGCGTCCAGCGGCTGGCCGGCGGCGAAAAGCTCGTTGGCAAACACAGGCGTAGTCAGCGTAAAGCGATTGCCGCCCGTGCCATGCAGAATGAGCACGGCATTGTCGACTCTGCCCGCAGCATTGCGGTGCGGCGTGCCGAGCGTCAGGTAGCGCAGCTTCAGTTCGGGCAGTATGCCGCCGTCGCCGAATTGAAAATTCCTGGCGATGTACAGCTCGTCTTGGTACGGATAGCTGGTCTGCGGCGAGCCATGTTCAGCCGGCTTCGGTGCCATGGTTTGAGCAGAAGCCGTCAGTGACGCTACAAATACAGCAAGGACCAGAAGAGAGCGCATGGCAGCAGGGTACAACGCTGCGTCGGTTCTGTGCGGTCATGGCACCTGTGTACCGTTTTCTCACGAGTTCGCCTTGGCGTAAGCTGCTTGTGTCAGTAAGTTTCCCGCCTGGAGTATCTGAAGATGTCGATGACGAGACGCACCTTTGTCCAAACTAGCGCAGCAGCCGCTGTTGTACTCGCAGGCGCGCGCACGCTGCAGGCCGATCCTCTTGGCCTGCCCATCGGCTGTCAGACCTACCCTGTGCGCAAGACGATCAACAGCGACTTTGCCGGCACCATGAAGAGTCTGGCTGCGGCAGGATTCAAGACGATCGAACTGTGCTCGCCTTATGGCTACTCTGACTTTTCCAGCCTGCAGCAGTACAAACCGGCGGAACTGCGGAAAATGATCAACGGCTTCGGTCTGCAGTGCATCTCCGCGCACTGGGGTGCGAAGGAGCTGTTCGGCGAGCCGGACAAAAGCATTGCCTACGCCAAGGAGTTCGGCATGACGCAGATGGCCATTGCCGCACTTGGCAACTTCAGGGTGACGGGCAGTGAGACCGCGGACGATGTAAAGCGTGCCGTCGATCCGTTCAACACATTTGCAGAAAAGGCACAGGCTGCCGGCATCACGCCGCTGCTTCACAATGAAGGCTTTGTCTCCGCCTACCTTGGTGGCAAGCCGGTGTACGACATGATGATTGCGGAACTTCGCCCAAATGTGAAGCTGCAGTTCCAGGTGTCGACCATGCAGCAGGGCTACGATCCGGTGGAGTACTTCGGCAAGTATCCAGGACGCTTTCTTTCGATGCATTGCCAGGACTGGGTCAAGGATGCGTCCACAAAATCGGGCTTCCGGCAGGTACCGCTGGGCAAGGGCGTGGTGGACTGGAAATCGGTCTTTGCCGCGGCAGGCAAGGCAGGCGTGAAGAACTATTTTGTCGAGTTGGAAGAAGATCCCGCTCTGATGCCGCCCAGCGTGCCCTATCTGAAGAGCCTGAAAGTGTAACGGTGACTTCGCACTTCTTCGACATCCTCGCGCTTGCCGGAACGCTGCCGGACACGTCGGACACCATGCTGCGCGACCTGCGGCTGGTGGACAGGGAAGCGGCTAGTTGCCGCATCTTCCGCGTCTACCGTCCAGCCCCGCTGCATTTTCATACCTCGTGCGATGAGTACCTGTACGTTCTGCAGGGCCGTGGCGTGATTACCGTGGAAGGCGAATCACGGACGATCGGTCCAGGGGAGCTTGTGCACTTTCCACGGAGCGCGGTGCATGGGACGCCGGAGATCCACGAGCATCCGTTCGTCTTCCTCGCCATCGACACGCCACGGCGTCCGCCGGGCGATGTTCACTTCGTCAATCCCGCGGATGGAACGGCACAAACCTTCATTGCGACGGAACCTTCCTGAAAGTTTTATGAACGAAGGACCGCATCCGTGCGTACTTACAGGCGAGGATAGAACCATGCGTCTTGCTGTTATGCTTGCACTCTCCACCACCTGCTGCGTTGCAGCATGCGCCCAGTCCAACTGGGACAAGACCTACAACGTCAGCAGCCGTCCCACGCTGCAGGTTGACGTGGACGATGCCTCGGTGCGCGTGCACAGTTGCGGCGGCTGCCGCTCGGTTCGCATTCATGTGGACGGCAAGGATGGCGACCTCGCCCGCTGGCGCATTACAGAGATGCAGGGCGGCAACGGCATTCGATTCGCCATGAAGCATCGCGAGGACCGTTCGTTCTTTGTCGGCTGGCACGGCCGCTCGCCGGAGGTGACGGTCGAGACGCCGGGCGAGACAGACCTGAACGTCCACTCGGGCGATGGCAGCCTGGCAGTGGAGGGCCTGCGGGGTTCCGTTGATCTGAAAACAGGCGACGGCTCCATCGCGACGGAGGACACGGCTGGACCGCTACGCATCAACACGGGTGACGGCTCGGTGCAGGTGCATCGCGCCGAAGGCACCTTGAACGCCGGCACCGGCGATGGCTCCATGCAGCTAGAAGGGCGCTTCACGCAACTGGAAGCGCACTCCGGCGATGGCAGTATCCATCTGTCGCTGCTGCCGGGCTCCAGCCTGCAGAGCAGTTCCCGCGTGAACACGGGCGATGGCTCTATTTCCATGACCCTGCCGCGCGATCTGCGCGCGGACGTGCAGGCAAGCACGGGCGATGGCAGCATTGCGAACCGCCTGCAACTGCAAAGTTCCGGGAGCAACGACAGGCATAATGTCCGAGGTCTTATGAACGGCGGCGGGCCCACGCTGCGCCTGCACTCCGGTGACGGCAGTATCTCACTCAGCGCGCGCTAGGCGTCTTCCAGGAAGTCTAATGTTCAGGCAACGGGACGCACCAAGACGGTTCAGTAGTAGAACCGTTCGTCTTCCCACTTGAAAGGTGCGGACTGCCGGCGGCCGCGCAGCAGGTAGATGTTCTTGTGCTCGAAGGGCATTGCCCATGGATTATCGAGATGACCAAGAGTCTCCACGTGGACATACTTCAGTACCGCCTGCTCGGGCGTGTTGCGGCTTACGGCGATTACGAGTTCGGGGTCACACCCATGGGTTCCCCAAAGCCAGTAGTTGTTGTGGCCGCTGATGGCAGGCGGCAGTGCGTCCTGCGTGCCCTTTGCCTGTAGGTGTCCCAGAAAATCGATCGCACCGGCCTCGCCGTAGTTACTGCCGTAGATACAGACACGCTTCCTGTCCTCGGGCGACAGTGTCTCGAAGGCACGCTGGACAATGTCTACTTCCTGCTGCCATCCGAAGCGGTCGGCATAAAACTGTGGCAATGGACCGGTGGAGGCGTTCTCTGTTTGGCCGCTGTGCAGATGGAGCGCCCCTGTGTAATGCACCCACGCTGCCGGCCGCAGGACAGGCGAACTCATCGGCAGAACAAGCACGCTGGATACCAGCAACAATGCCTCGAAGACCGGGAAGGCAACTACGCGATCCCGAAGCACACGCTCTGCCTGTGCGAAGCGGCGTTCCCACGCAACAGCGCCTGCGGCAAACAGGGCCGGGTAGATGGCGGCCAGGTAATAGTCCTTTGCGTGCAAGGCCATCATCAGGGCGAAGAAGACGACCGAAGTGTAACCCAGCCAGCGGCTGTCCCTGACCGATCGCTGCCGAAGAAGAGCCACGATGCCCGGGACCCAAAGCAGAGCGTTCAACGGCTGCATGTTACCGAACTGCGCCAGCAAAAACTGCGCCGGGTTCAGGACCGTGTTCTTGTGTCCAAGCTGGCCATTGCGGAGGAACTCGAGTGTGGGCCAGTGGTGATGTACCTGCCAAAGCAGGTGCGGCAGGGTGATGGCGATCATGATGCCGATGGCTACAACGGCCCACCGCGAGAACAGCACCCTCCGCTGACTGCTGAGCAGTAATCCCAAGCCGATCGCCGCAAGAAAGAAGACCATGGACGGCTTGTTGAGCAGGCCGATACCCGCGGAAACACCAAAGACAAGCCACCAGACGTTTTGTGAGTAGCCGCGGAGCATCAAAAAGACGGCAAGCACGCACGTCATCCAGAACACCGGCTCAAAGGAGTTCATGGAAAGGAAGCCGCCCAGGCCGATGTACTGCGGGGTGACGATCAGTGCAAACATTGCCAGTGCCTGCGCGGGACGCCGGCCGCCCATTGCCCAGGCAATGACGCCGGTCAGGAACACCGCGACCGCACCCGCCACGGCAGACAGGATGCGGATCGCGAACACGGAATCGCCAAACAGGATTTCACCGACCCGCGCCTGCACGGCGACTACCGGGCCATGATCCACATAGCCCCACGCAAGATGCCGCCCGCAGGCGATGTAGTAGAACTCGTCGCGAAAGTAGCTGTAGCCAAGGTGCTCTGTCCAAAGCGTCAGAGCAAAGTGCAGCAGGAGCTTAACCGCTGCAAAGACCGCGGCCAGCTTCATGACGCCAAGCAGGGATGAGCTGTGCGAGCGATCCTGCGTTAAGAAGTTCATTTCTGGAAAAGGGTACGCTGAACCCGGCTTTGGGAGCGAGTTTTCTGTTTTGCAGTGTCAGCGCCATCCGCGTCTAAATACCTGTGCCGCCTTACACGCAGAACGTCCTCTTTTCTGAAGCGCGTCAGGAAGACGCTGCGCCGCCGTTCCTCTTCCGGGATCTCGATGACATTCAGAACAGGCTGATCGCGTGGATTGGAGCACCGCCTCCGCGTGAAGTGTGGGACCCGCTGACCCACCTGATCTACTCGCTGTGCTCGTCGCGCACGAAGGACGCAGAGTCCATTGCCACCCTGCGCATGCTGCGTGAGCGCTACAATGGTTGGCCCACCGGGCCAAACTCCTGGGACGAAGTACGTTGGGAAAAGCTGCGCGATGCACCCGTCGAGGAAATCGAAGACATGCTGCGGCTGGTCACCTTTCCTGAGCGCAAGGCACCGCAACTGAAGCAGACTCTGCAGCGCATCACCGAGCGCACAGGTGCGCTGTCACTGCAGTTCCTGGCTCGCTACCGCACAGAGAAGATTCGCGCCTGGATCGAGGAACTGCCCGGTGCAGGCGTCAAGGCGAGTGCTGCGGTTGTCAACTTCTCGTCGCTGCGGCGCGCGGCCATCGCCATTGACGGGCACCATCAGCGCATCGCGATCCGGCTGGGAGTGGTGCCGGAAAAGGCCACCGCTCGTCAGGTGGAGCAGGCGCTGATGCCGCTGGTTCCTGCCGGCTGGACACCCGTCACCATGGACGAGCACCACACGCTGGTGAAGAAGCTGGGCCAGCAGATCTGCACCCTGCGTGAACCGCAGTGCCGAAGGTGCCCGCTGCATGAGGTGTGCGTGACCGGGCTGCGCGATGCAGTGCCGGATGTGAAAAGTAGCGGGAACGGTTGACCATCGTACCGTCTCCTCTCTAAGATTCCTGCATGAAGAGGCGCGACTTTGTAAAGGGTTTTGCCGTGGCATCGGCCGCGGCTGGTACAGCACTCGGACAACAGAAGGCACCACCAAAGGCGACGAGCCCTGCCGATACCCCTGTAGTCGATCAGGGTACGCAGGCGGTAGCTCCCAACGCGGCGTCCAGTCCATCCGCAACGCAGCGGCTGCAGCGGCTTTCAGAGTTCCACACGCCGAACATCCCCGTGACGCAGGCGGATGCGGTGGCCACCACGGATACGCGGTATTTCACGCCCGTTCGCTATGCCACGCTGGTTGCATTCAGCAAGTTGCTGATGCCCGCCAGCAGCGGCTACCCAGGCGCGATCGACTCCGGCACGCCGGAGTTCCTGGACTTCCTGATTGGAGCTTCGCCCGCGGACCGAAAGGCCATGTACAACAACGGCCTGGACCGGCTGAACGCGGACGCGATGAAGCAGTGCAAGATGTCGTTCGCGCAGTTGGACGCAAAGCAGGCGGACGCGGTGATACGGCCGCACCTTCGGACCTGGATCAACGATCATCCGCCGACCGAGCCGCATCTCCTGTTCGTCAACCAGGTGCACCGGGACATCCGGCAGGCAACCCTCAACTCCCCGGCCTACGCCAAAGCTGCCGAGGCGGCAGGTGAGCGCACCCCGGGGACCGGCTTGTTTGTTTCGCAGATCGATCCAGGCATTGAGACTTGGGTCAGCAACGGCGCGCCAAAGTCCTCCGCGCTCCTCTCCAAGCACGCTCACGCGTAACGAGTTTCAGCTAAGAAAGCAGTCAAAGAGATGGCAAACAAGAAGGTCGACGTCCTGATCATCGGGTCGGGTCACACCGGCGGCATGGCCGCAAAGATCCTTACGGAAAAGGGCATCGCTGTCACCATGCTGGACGCGGGCCCCATGATCAACTGGGAGCGCGACCGCACCCTGAAACCCGCCTCGCAGTTACCGTACCGCGGCTTTGATGCGCCAGGCCGGCACCCGCATATCTTCCAGGCGTCGGAGTTCAGCGCGAACCAGTGGGTGGATGAAAAGGTCATTCCGTACAACTACCCTGCCGGGCAGCAGTACAACTGGGTACGTGTGCGCACAGTGGGCGGACGGTCGCCCTACTGGGGCCGCCAGTCGTTCCGGCACAGCGACTACGAGTTCAAGTGCAAGGACCACGACGGCTTCGGCGAGAACTGGCCGATCTCGTACAAGGATCTTGAGCCCTATTATCCGCGCGTGGAAGCGATCTTCCGCGTGCAGGGTGCCTACGACAAGCTGCCGCAGTACCCTGACGGCAACTTTGTCGAGGACAAGTCACCCTGGTCTGGAGCGATGCAGCGTTTTGTGAACGCCGGCAAGAAGATGGGCGTGCCCGTCACCAAGGCGCGTTCTTCGCTGGGCACGGGTGGCATGGCAGCCTCCATTAACTTGCTGCTGCCCGACGCGGTCGCCACCGGCAAGCTGACGATGATTCCCAACAGCATCGTCCGGCAGATTACGCTGGACAAGGCCACCGGCAAGGCTGATGGAGCCATCTTCATCGACCGCCACTCGCATCGTGAGATGACCATCAAGGCCCGCGTCGTCATTGTTGCTGCGGGAACGCTGGAAACGACGCGCTTGCTGATGATCTCGGATATCTGCAATGGCAGCGGCGTCCTGGGCCACCACCTGACGGATCAGATCTACGGCGCGGGCATCGCCGCTTCCGTACCGGAGGCGCGCAACGGCAAAGCCAACCGCAATATTATTGGTGGCGGCGCTCTGATCCCGCGCTTCCGCAATCTTGAGACAAAGACGCCCGGCTTCCTGCGCGGCTATGCCGTCAATGTGTCCAGCAGCAACGGCCCCATGGACGCCCGCTGGTTCGCGGAATACGGCACAGCCCTGGAGAAGAAGCTGGAAGAGTACAACGGCAGCGGTTTCACCACCAACATCATGGGCGAGACGCTGGGCCACTACGAAAACCACGTGTCGCTGAACAAGCAGGTGGTCGACGCCTGGGGCATGCCGACGCTGACCATCAGCACGAAGTACACCGACAATGAAGTGAACATGACCAAGGACATGGTAGA
>CAXUEW010000115.1:0-9946 GCA_964250115.1 uncultured Terriglobus sp. | reverse complement strand
CCACATCAAACTTTTGAGTGATCTCACGACCGTGCGGATACTTCATGTATGTCATGTTGCCGGCTAAGTCATACCGCGCCGTTTCAGTATCCGAACCACAAGAACTAGGTAGGCAGTCGAGCTTTAGTTGTGAGCCGGCCCATAGCGTCGTAACCATAAGAAGAGCTTGCAGACACGGCATTTGTAGACGAAAGCCTTCCAACAGCGCTCTGGTTGAACGGCGCTGAAAGCAAATTCCCGTCCGCATCAAAGCCGTCATATGAAAGCTTCTGTGTGACAGTACCGTCGGAGTAGCTTTTCTTTATTAAGCGGTTCAGTGCGTCGTAGCGGTATGAGCTTGCGACCCCCCCGTGCGTCCGTTTTGGAGAGTAGATTGCCATGTCGGTCCCACCCGCCCAGGCACGGCGCAGATTGCGAAGTGCCGTAGCAGATGTTGCCCGTCTCAGGATTGTTCGCCGTGAGCAGTCTACCAAGCGAGTCATAGGTGAATGAGCGTGACCGCGATGCTTGATCCCCCGCCTGAAGAACGCCGGTCAGATCAGCCCAGGCATCGTAGCTGTACTGCGTAATGCCTTAAATATTGTTGACCGTTGGCTTACGCACCGCTGTGAGACGTCCCAAGCCATCTTAGGAGCGCGTCCAGCTATGCTGCGCCTCATCCATCTCTGTCGTCGAATCCTGAGTAACCTCGATGCCGGGATTGTTGTAGAAGTAGTGCGTCATGCTGACGCCGTCGGCCTTGGTGACTAAGGTCGGTCGACCCAGAGCATCGTATCCCGGCACAACAGTATTCGAGGACACTGTTCCGTAAACGGCGGTACGTGAAGTGCTGTTCCCGGAACAATGAGGATTTTAGACCGTGAGTGGCCGGTCCATCAAATCGTAGGAAAAGTCCACCTGCGAAGGCTAACCTGAACAAGCGCCGGACTGTGCCGTCTGCCGTCTTCTGCCCAGCCCATCATAGATAGTCGAGGTGGTAACGGAGGAAGCTTGGTGCAGGCTGTCGCTATCGGTCAATCTTGTTGTTTCGTCTACCTCAGTCGTGCTGGGATACGCATAGGAGGTGTAGCCGATCGGCTTGTCGATATGATCTAAACGTCCGTCACTGGCCCGGTAGGAGTAGCCCGTGACACCGTTCGCATCACTCAAGCTGACGAGCGCCAAGGTGTTCTGATCGTATGTCAGAGTTGTGACGTGGTTGAGCGCATCCGTAATGGTTGTGGGAACCGCACCCTGGTATGTGCCCGAGTAGTCGTATGTCGTCGCTGTGTCAGGCGTGGTGGCATCATGGGAAAGCGTTTCCTTGTGCAAGAGACCGTTCGCGGTGTACTCGTAGTGCGTCTCCAAGTCAGCGTTTCTGTGTCGAGATGCCGTTTTAGGTTTGTTAGATTGCCGTGTAGGCTTGGATCGTAGTCGTGGGTTGTTGTTCGGAGCTTTCCTGAAACCGCGTCCGTCTCGGCCTCTTGAAAGCGGAGATCAAGCAGATTCGCAGCAAGGTAGCTCGTCGAGGAGAACGCCTTAGAGTCAGTGTGCTTTGAGAGCAACAATGCGCCAACGCCCGAGCTTCCATAACCGTACTGCGATTCGTCGGTGACCTTCCCATAGGGACGGTCACCACGTCATTATTTATCATTTCGACTGAGAAGCCAGAATCATAGACGTAGGTGGTCTTTTTCGCAGGTCCATCCGGCCATGTGGTGGTCACCGAGACTGGCACAGCTGGCAACGTGAGGTGATCATTGACGTAGGTACCGTTGCTGATGATCGACTCCGGGAACCATTGGTACTCGGTCGTGACCGTCTTCAGGACATTGCCAAGATGATAGACGATCAAAACTATCCCGCTCTAGCCACCAAACAGCCTCATACAAATGAGAGCTTATACGAGGGCCGGACACGCACTCCTGAACCCTGCGGCTGGCTATAATCAGGAACGGTGCGGGAGTAGTTCAGTGGCAGAACGTCAGCTTCCCAAGCTGAATGTCGCCGGTTCGATCCCGGTCTCCCGCTCCAGCGTTCTGCAAGCCTGATGGCTTTTCATCCTCTACTGCGCGGTGAAGGGCTGCTCCAGTGCAAGCGTTTTGGGCGGGTAGCAAGCTGCCTGATCGCAGGCCTGGTAGTGCAGCGCGGCTTTTATGGTGTAGCTGCCTGGTTTCGCTTTCACGTGCGCCGTCAGCGTCACGTCGCCGGTGTAAACATCCAGCTTGGTCTTCGGTTCAAAGGCGAAGCTGTAGGGTGTGCCGGCGGGAAAGTCCACCATCGCAACCTCCGCGCCGTTCATGTCTTCTACCAGAAGCTTGGTCGGGATGAGCATGTCGCTCTTGGGCGTGTGCGAATTAATGTGGAATCCCGGATCCACGCGCAGGTGCAGTGTCACGACGGCGGGCTTGTTCGCCGCGATGCCCTGCCCTTCCGCGATAAAATCCACGTGGCCGCCTTTGACGCGGGAACCGCTGGCTTGATCTTCTGGCGCGCTGCCTTCGGCAGATTCACGTGATGCGCGAGCCATGGATGACCCTAGGCTGATCATTGCGATCAGGCCGAACATAAGAACGATGCCGGTAAGTATCTGAGCGAAGCGCCGCATAGATCAGCTCCCTGCCACGATTTTCTGAACGTTGCCTTCTGCTTCTTCTTTGCTGGCCAGCCCAATGGCCTGGGCCACAATCTTCCCGCTACGATCGATAAAGAAGGTTGCAGGCAGCACGTCCAGGCCGCCGTATGCGTCGCCCACCTTTTTGTCGCTCATCAGGATGGTGTAGTCCACGCCGGTACGTTCCAGCGTTTTCTTGATCTGGTCCTTCACCTCGGCAGACTGTGCATCATCATCCTCATTAATGCCGATGACTTCCAGTCCCTGGGCTGCGTACTTTTTCTGAAATTCCTGGAACCATGGCATCTCCACCTTGCAGGGCGTGCACCATGTCGCCCAGAAGTTCAGCAGGACGGGCTTGCCCTTCAAATCATTCAGAGAGACTCGCTTGCCGACATTACTGGTCAACGTGAATACGGCGGCAGGCTTGCCGCGCAGGTCGGCGACAGTTCCATCGCTGCCCGATGTGGTGGCCGTGGCACCCTGCTTGTCGACGGTGATGCTCATCTGCTGGTTGCGAGCCGTTGCCTCAGCAGCGCGACGGGCGCGCAGATTGTGCACACCGCTCCACACCATAAGAGCGACAAAAAGGACGATGATTCCACCAACAATGGCATTTCTCATGTGTAGCAAGGCTCCAGTTCAGCAGATGTCGCCGAGAGACGCAGGGTTGCGAAACTTCCAACCGGCTGCATTGTTGGACGCGTCTAACCCAACATTTTGCAGGCGGCGACTCGTTCGTTTTTGTGGGCTAACGTCCCCGACCCGTTCTCCGCAAGCACCGGATGGGTAGAATCGTCTGAACGACGCCGGCTACTCACGCGGCTCGGGAAAGCATACGGAACGACATGCATCGCTGGTCCAAACTCTTTATTCCCACGCTGCGCGAAGCACCGGCTGATGCGGAAGTTGCAAGCCACCAGATCCTGCTGCGCGCGGGCTACATTCGCCAGCTTGGCGCGGGCATCTACAGCTACCTGCCGCTGGGCACGCGGTCCATCAACAAGATTATCGCTATTGTGCGTGAAGAGATGGACTCGATTGCGCAGGAGTTCTTCCTGCCCGCCATTCACCCGCGTGAGATCTGGGAAGAGAGCGGCCGCTGGACCGGCATGGGCGACAACATGTTCCGCCTGAAAGACCGCAAGGGCGCGGACCTGTGCCTGGGCATGACGCACGAGGAGATCATGACCTCCATCGCGCGCAACGAGGTGCGCAGCTACAAGCAACTGCCGCAGATCTGGTACCAAATCCAGATCAAGTTTCGCGACGAACCGCGACCGAAGAGCGGCCTGTTGCGCGTGCGGCAGTTCACCATGAAGGACAGCTACAGCTTTGACATCGACCAGGCCGGTCTGGACGAAAGCTACGACAAGCACGACGTAGCCTATCGCCGCATCTTTACACGTTGCGGTCTTGAGTTTGTGGCGGTCGATGCAGACAGCGGTGCGATGGGCGGGTCGCAGTCGCAGGAGTTCATGGTCTATACCGATGCCGGTGAAGATTGGATCGCAAGTTCGCCCGACGGAAATTACGCGGCAAACATTGAGAAAGCGACAAGCAGGCTTGCGCCTGTTGTGGACCTAGAGCCAACCGGTGACGGCCTGCCGGAGCTGATCGAGACACCCGGTAAGGGAGCCATCTGGGACATATGCGAGTTCCTGGAAATCCAGCCTTCGCAGGACATCAAGTGTGTCGCGTACATGGGCCAGATACCCGGCACCGTCCTTGAGAAGCCTGTCGTAGCCTTTCTGCGCGGCGATCATCAGGTGAATGAAACCAAGCTGGCTGGAGCCAGCAATTGCAACGAGCTGCGCCCCATGCAGGCAGAAGAGTTACAGAAGTACATGGGCGGACCTGCGGGTTTTCTCGGACCAATGGGGCTTACCGTGTTATCGCACCACGCCTTCGACCTGAACCGGGGCTTCTACACAGAAGCAGACGTTCGAAAGGCGAAGGGTATCTCTGCGGAGGGCGTTCGCCAGATGACCGATCCACGTTCCGCCACCGTTGTGCTCGACGAAGGCCTGCTCGACCGTAAGAACCTGGTTGCAGGTGCCAATCGGCTAGACTACCACTATCGAAACGTGACGCCGGGCCGTGACTTCCAATGGACCGTCGCTGCCGACATCCGCAACGCGGCCGCAGGCGAGCCGGACCCTGTCACCGGCCAGCCGCTGCGCCTGGGCAAGGCCGTCGAGATCGGCCACATCTTCAAGCTAGGTTACAAGTACTCGCAGAGCATGGGCGCGCGCGTTCTCGACCGCAACGGCAAGGAGACGACGCCGATCATGGGCTCATACGGCATCGGCATCGAGCGCATTCTGACCTCGGCCATGGAGCAGTCCGCCGCGAAGACCGGCAAGAACGACCGCGGCGAGTGGAGCTATGTGCTGCCCGCTGCGATTGCTCCCTATGAAGTGGTGGTGACGGTCACCAAGCAGAGCGATGCGCCGCTGGCGGAAGCTGGCGAGAAGATCGCCGGGGAACTCGACCGGCTGGGCTTCGATGTGCTGCTGGATGACCGAGACGGCAGCGCCGGCGTGAAGTTCAAGGATGCTGACCTGATCGGCGTGCCGTACCGCGTGACCGTTGGCAAGCGGCTGGCGGAGGGGTTTGTGGAGCTGGTGGACCGCCTGCAGGGGACAACAGAAGAAGTGGCGGTTGATGATGTGGTCGCGGCTCTGACCGCGCTACGCGAGCAGGCACGTCCAAAGGTTTAGCGCTGCTGGACGCACGCTGGGAAACGGACCAGGGACGTTGCGCAATGGCAGGTTTGGGATTGGCTTTCGGAAGGGCACGGCTTCAGCCGTGCCGCAAACGACGCTTTTGATGGCGGCTTTAGCCGCTGAGGATAGGCTTGTGCAAGAACCTCAGGGCTAAAGCCCCGCTTTCATCTCGAACTTTTATGGCATGGCTGAAGCCATGCCCTCCGAAAGCTTGCTCAAGCCCAACTCTGGGGATGAACATTTATGGCAGTCAAAGTAAAGCTGGGCGCATGGCAATCAAGGTAAAACTGGGCGGCGACAGGCAATATACATCGGGTACTCCTGTGCGGCAGACAGGCAATCGTCGCCCTCTGTGGAAGCGCGCCGTGCTGTTCCTCCTCGTCGTCGGAGTCGCGTGCCTGCTGCTGGGTGGCCTTGTCTTTGCCTACTATTACCACCAGTACCAACAGGTGGTGGACCAGCGCCTGAGCAGCGGCCCGCTGTTCGCCAGCACGGCCCAGGTTTACGCCGCGCCGAAGCAGGTGCGCACTGGCCAGACACTGACCGCCGCGGACATCGCGCGCGACCTGCGCCAGGCCGGTTACAACCGGGACACACAGCTTGGCACCTACACCCTCAGCGGCGACAGCATCACGATCAAGCCCGGTTCCGGGTCGTTCCATTCGACGGACGGAGCTACCATCGACACCACCGGCGGCACGGTAGCCAACATCACGGCGGATAACGGCGCTCCGCTCAAAGCGTACGAGCTTGAACCCCAGGTGATTACCAGCCTGAGCGAAGACAAGAACCGTACCAAGCGCCGCCTGGTGACATACAGCCAGATTCCTAAGAACCTGGTCAGTGCCGTTACAGCTATCGAAGACCGTCGCTTTTTCGAGCACGGTGGGTTGAACTTCGGTCGGCTGGCCAAGTGCGGCGTGCAGGACATCCTGACACAGCACGCTGTCTGCGGAGGATCAACCATCACCCAGCAGTTGGCTCGCGGCTTCTTTCTGACGCCGGAGAAGCACATCAAGCGCAAGCTGATCGAGATCATCATCACGCTGCAGCTTGAGTCGCGTTTCTCGAAGCAACAAATTTTTGAGATGTACGCCAACCAGATCAATCTGGGTCAGCGCGGATCGTTCGCAGTGAACGGGTTTGGTGAGGCTTCGCAGGCCTATTTTGGCAAGGACCTGCGGCAGCTTGACGTAAGCGAGTGCGCGCTGCTGGCGGGCATCATTCAGCGGCCAAACTACTTCAATCCCTTTCGCCATCCGGAGCGAGCGTTGGAGCGGCGCAACCTGGTGTTGCGCTCCATGATCGAGACGAATACGTTGACGCCGGTCGCGAGTGAGCGCGCCCAGGCAGAGCCGCTAAAGCTGGCCCCGCTCAACGTCGACGCCAGCGAAGCGCCATACTTTGTAGACCTGGTACATGATCAGTTGCAGAGCCGCCTTGGCGACACGACGACATCCGGAGGAACGCTGCGCATCTACACTTCGCTGGATCCTGAACTGCAGCGAGCGGCGGCAGAGGCTGTCAACGCGGGCATGGTGCATGCGGATGAGGAGGTCCGGCGCATCCATAAGGGCAGCGGCTCCATCTTGTATCCGCAGGTTGCCCTTGTGGCGCTGAACCCGCATACAGGGCAAGTGCTGGCGCTTGTGGGCGGGCGCAACTACGGTACGTCGCAGTTGAACCATGCCTCCAGCAAGCGGCCTACCGGCTCTATCTTCAAGCCATTCGTCTACGCCACGGCAGAGATGGGCGCGGTGAACGGCCAGCAACTGGGCCAGAGCACGGACGATGAGGGAAATGTTTCCGGCAGCGGAACCTTCACCGCCACCACCCTGCTGTCTGACGTGCCGACGACTTTCACCTTCGATAATGGCCGCCAGACCTACTCGCCACGCAACTACATGGGGCATTTCCATGGCCAGGTAACGGCAGCCGTTGCGCTGGCCCAGTCGCTGAACAACGCGACCATCTCCCTGGGTGAGAAGGTTGGCTTTGAGAACGTGGCGGCGTTGGCGCGTGCTTCGGGCATTGCCTCTGCAAAAGGCACGCCTGCGGTTTCCTTGGGTGCCTATGACGCCACGCCGCTGGACATGGCCGGTGCATACACCGTGTTTGCCAATGGCGGCGTACACCTGAATCCGTGGATGCTCGCAAGCGTGAGGAATGACCGTGGCGATGTGGTGGCCGACTTTACGCCGGAAGCCAAGCAGGTGATGGACCCGAAGGCGTCGTTCCTGACATCGTCGCTGCTGGAAGGCGTTATGAACTTCGGCTACGGCTACGCGGTTCGGCAGCGCGGCTTTACCGCTCCAGCGGCGGGCAAGACGGGCACCAGCCACGACGCGTGGTTCGCCGGTTACAGCAGCAACCTGATCTGCGTGGTGTGGGTTGGCAACGACGATTACACCGATGTGAAGCTAACCGGGGCCGTGCTGGCCGCGCCTATATGGGCAGAGTTCATGAAGCGCGCCATCAAGCTGCCGCAGTACAGCGACATGGTCGCCTTTACCCCTCCGTCAGGCATTGCGGAGTACCGCGTCGACAAGGTAAGCGGCTTGTTGGCGGACGAGTCCTGTCCCGCGGCATACACCTTGGCGTTTCTGGAAGGCACACAACCGCAAAGCACGTGCAGCCACATGGGCGATAGCGGCCGCAGCCTGATGGATCGCCTGTTTGGCCGGGACAGTAATACGGCAGGCACCGACATGACAGGCGGTGGCCAGGCAACAGACGGCAAGCCCGCAGATGGGAACCAGGGAGGCCAACCGCATCGCAACATCTTCCAGAAGATGTTCGGCATTGGCGGTCGAAAGCAGGAAGACAGTGCGCCGCCTCCCTCTCCACCACGCTGACCTCTAGCCTGAACCTATCCTTTCAGGTAAGCGCGGCTGTTGAGGAGCGCGCGTTCCATGGAGCGTGAATACTCCGTTACCTCATCCGGCTGCTTGCCGTTCTCAACGGCCTTCGTAAATTCTGCGCGAACGTTCTGCATCTTAGCCTCCAGGTCGTCCAGCGCGCTGAACAACAGGGCTTCTGGTGTCATGGGTAGTTTGGGCGACCCAAACTCGAAGCGGCCGTGGTGTGACAGGATTAAGTGTTCTACCAGAATGCGCAGGCGATCCGGAAAACCGGGCAGCGCTGAAACCTTCTCGTGCAGCATACCGATGGCAATGGTGATGTGGCCTAGCAACTGCCCCTCAGCCGTGTACGAGAAGCTGGATTTCCACGCCAATTCGCGCACCTTGCCAATGTCATGCAGGATCGCCGCGGTCATCAGCAGGTCAGGATCTACCTCTTCGGAATATTGCGGTGCAACACGCGCGCACAGGCGCAGCAGAAAGACTACGTGCTCCAGCAAACCGCCGATCCAGGCATGGTGCAGCATCTTTGCCGCGGGTGCCGTGCGGAAGGCCGGACCTACCTCAGGATCGTCTAGGAAACTGCGCACCAGCCGTTGCAGATCGGTGTTGGCAAAGCCATCAACGTAGCCGAGCAGTTCGCCCCACAGAGCGTCCACGTCGTACTTTGTTGCAGGCTGAAAGTCGGTGACGTCAATCTCATGCTCCGCCGCGGATCGCATCTGCGCGAGCGTGATTTGGAAGCGGCCCTGATAGCGGTCAATGCGGCCCTGCGCCTTGACGTAGCAGCCCTGCGAACAGGATGAAAGCGCGGTGGCAAACTCCTCCCACATGCGTGCTTCGAAGCTGCCAGTTTTGTCGGTAAGCGTCAGAGCAAGATATTGCCCACCACCACCTTTTTTGTCGCGCGCAGAGATTTGGGATAGCAGAAAGAAAGAGGTAATAACCGTGTTTTCGAAGCGGCCTGCGTCGGCGATATAGAAGTCCTTCACACTGTCAGAATACTGCCGACGCCATAGGAGAAAGGGAAGGCATAAACCTTCCCTCTTGTAGATGCACCTGCTGCAGTTATCGCGGATCGAGTGGTGTCTGCGGAGTGGGCAGATTGCTGCTTGGCGAAACAGCACCACCGTTGGTCGGCGGTGTCTGGCTGGGAGCAGGGCTGCCCGGCGCAGCTGCCGTTGCAGGCGCAAGTGTCGTGGTGTCACTGGACGGCTTGGTGGATGTGCCTGCAGCGGCGTTTGCAGCCGGATCCAGCGGCTTCTGGGGAGCGTCAATCTGGTGCAGGCGGTCTGGCAGGCCATTGTCCTGCAGCGGTGCCTTGGCCTCGATCGGCTTTTCCTGCAGACGTTCCTTGGGGTCGCCCTTCTTTCGTTTGACTTTTTTCTTCCTGGCGTCGCTGCCGTTCAGGCCCAGAGCATCGGCCTGTACGGTCTTTGTCTGCTTTTCGTCTGAGGTAGCGGCAATGGGCGTCGCACGTACTTTCTCTGCCACCTTCGCCTGCTGCACCTCGATCTTCTTCTGCTTGACCTCAATCTCACGCGAAGCAAAGCGCGTTTTGGTGCGCGGTCCAGCCTTGGGGGCCAATGGGTCTTCGTCGACCGGGGCGTTCGCCGCGACCGTGTTGCTTGTCGATGCCAGTGGACTGATTACCTGTCCCGGAGCCGCATCGGTTGCAGTCCCGGTCGCAGCAATCTGACCCGTGGCTGCGGCATCCGCGTCAGCACTGCCAATCGCCTCCGGCAGCGCGGTCCGTGGTGCCT
>CAXUEW010000114.1:0-9990 GCA_964250115.1 uncultured Terriglobus sp. | reverse complement strand
CAGGAGGCCGACGTAGCTCAGTTGGTAGAGCAGCTGATTCGTAATCAGCAGGTCAACGGTTCAAGTCCGTTCGTCGGCTCCAGCCTCCACATCCATGACATGCCGGCATCTGCCTTCTTACGGCAGTACCCACGTGGGTACGTGTTATCCACGGCAATCTACTCGGCAGGGCTTGCTGCATCTTGCCATGGGCGCGCCTTCACCGCATACTCTGCTCATAACTATCTGTGGGCATGCTTGCTGCGCCCACAGGTGGATCTGGAGCACACAGACGATGCCCTTAATGACAGCGCCTGTTACCCGCTATACGCGACAGGCAGCAGCGCGTATTCTTCGCATTCCAGAGAAGCAGTTGGCCGCCTGGCAGCGTGCCGGCCTGATTGCTTCGTCCGGCGACTTCAGCCTGCGCGACCTTGCCAGCATGCGCAGCCTGCGCGGCCTGCGGCAGCAACGGCTCTCCGTGCGCTCCATCCGCAGCTCCGTTGAGGCGATGCAACGCATCGCGGGCGTCATTGATCCTCTAAGCGAGAGCGCCCCGGTCACGCGCGGCACACGGCTGGTCTTTCGCCATGGCGGATCGTTGCTGGATCCGCTGACGCAGCAACTTGGATTCGATTTTGAAGCCGGTTCGCGCGGTGAGCTTTCCTTGCTGAAGCGCGAGGTTTCGCGCGAACAACAGAGCCGCGACCAGTCACGCGCGCAGGAGTTGTTCCAACGTGCCGTGCAGTTGGAGGAGAAACCGGAGAACGTGGATGAGGCGATGCGCCTGTATGCCGAAGTACTGCGCCTCTGGCCGCAGCACGCGCCCGCCTCCATCAATCTTGGAACAATCTTCTACAACGCGGGCCGCTTCGACGAGGCGGAAGAACGCTACCGCACGGCGGCGGAAGTCGATCCGGACTACGCACTGGCCTTCTTCGATTTGGGCAACGTTCTGGATGAACTTCGCAGGCTGCCGGAGGCGATCGCTGCGTACCGGCGTGCTGTTCAACTGGTTCCGCAATATGCCGATGCGCACTACAACCTGGCGCTCGCCTATGAACGCACCGGCGAACGCCGCCGGGCTCTCCGCCACTGGCTGCTCTATGTACGGCTGGACCCGGTTGGTCCATGGGCGACGCATGCGCGCATGCAGGCAAGGAGAACCATGGCGACGGAACGGCTGAGTATCGTCACACGGGGCGGCAAGCTGGCTTAGAGCGGACCAAAATGCGAACGGAGCCCCTTAAGGCTCCGTAGCATGAGAAACCTTGCACACTAATTACGCTTCTGCGGGCTCTTCTACCGATGTGGCGGACTTCTTCACCGGTGCGGGCTCGACCTTCTTACTGGGTGCGATAATCGCGTGCAAAGTGGTGCCTTCCATGCGCGGCATGAATTCCACTATGCCGGCAGGACCAATATCCATAATGAGACGGTTGACAATCTTGTAGCCGAGGTCGCGATGGGCCATCTGACGGCCACGGAAGCGGAGCGATGCCTTGACTTTGTCGCCCTCTCCAAGAAAACGGACAGCCTGGTTCTTCTTCGTCTGATAGTCGTGTTCGTCTACCGTGACGGAGAACTTGACTTCCTTGATAACAATGACCTTCTGCTTCTTGCGTGCCGCTCGCTCGCTCTTGTCCTTCTCGTAGAGGTATTTGCCGTAATCCTGAATGCGGCAGACGGGCGGTACGGCATTGGGCGAGATCTCGACCAGATCGAGCGAACGCTCCCGCGCAATCTTTAGGGCGTCAAAAGGAACCATGATGCCAAGCTGTTCGCCATTCTCATCGATGACGCGAATTTCGCGCGCCCGGATCTTTTCGTTGGTGCGGATGAATGACTTGACGGCACGCTTGTCAGTAAACGGTGGAATAGGTCGCCTCCGCCGCACACGCTGCTGACGGGCAAGTCCACGCTGTGGTCACGTGCCCGTTCTGCGGTGCTGCATGTTGCAGTATACAACGGCGCTGCAATCAGGCTCGTCAATGGAGCGGCGTGGGACTGTTCGCCCAAGGGTTTTTTCCTTCCGCTTGCTCTGCGTTGCGCGGCGAAGTACCTTTCTGCTTGAGGCATGCGCTCGAAGCGTATGCTTCTGTTCGTGTCAGCACTCGACAGCACTCAGCACTGAAGGGCAGACGAAGTGCGACCAGGGGGAACACAGAGCTTGATGAAGCGTCGAATTTTGCTGGTGGATGATGAGGTTGCAGTTCTGCTGACGCTGAAGGCCGTGCTGGAGATCAGCGGCTTTGACGTGGATACAGCGACGTCGGCGCGCGAGGGAAAGTCGCGCATCAAGCATCGTGAGTACGAGATGGTGATCACCGACATGCGCATGGAAGACGAGCATGCGGGCCGCGAGGTCATCGCAGCCGCCAGAGAAGCTCCCTATGCCCCGGCGATCGCCCTGTTGACCGCCTTCCCCGTGAACGAGGATGCAGCGGGATCTCTGGGAGCGGACAAAATGCTGGTTAAACCCATGCATACGCGCGTCCTGCTGCAGCAGTTGGAGACGCTGTTCTCCCGGCATACGGCAGCCAAGGAAAAGGCAGGAACGAAAAAGTCTGCTACGGTGGCAGCAAAGAAAGCTTCGCCGGCAGCAACAGGCAAGAAGATTGCGGCCAAGGGCACCGGGGCAGGCGCTTCCAAGGTTGCAAAGAAAACTTCTGCCTCGAAAAAGGACACTGCACCGGCTGTAGCGAAAAAGACGACAGCAAAGAAAAGCACCAAGAAGTCGATCCGGTAAATTCTTCCGGCGAATCTTGCAGTGGCTGTAATGGCTGCGGTCTAGTGTGGCGTGTGGGCCTTGATGTAATTGCGCAGCGCCAGATTAATTTCGAGTGCCTTTGCGGTGCCGTTGTCCAACATGCGAAGCCAGTCGCTAGCTGGGGATTTAAGGTCAGCCGTACCCAGCAGGTAACCGGTCTGCACAATGATCTCAAGTGAATTGCTCAGGTCATGCGCCAGCTTGCGTATTTCAAGCGCCAGTTCTTCCGGAATAACAACTTCGCCTGCGGATTTAGTAGCGGGCTTTGCTTCGGATGGTGTCATGCCGTCCCTTGAGCAGCGCGCCCTTGAACCAAATTTTCTCGAGGCATCTGCAAACTTAATTGGGCGTTGGATGCGAGGCGGCATGGCGTGGTTGATTGCGTCGCTATAAATTCGATGCCTATGTCCTGATCTGGAGCATTGGCTGCACAGTTTGACATCGGCGGTACGCTCTGGAAGACTGTGAAAGCTGCAAGCGAAGTTCTGGGCTCTGCCCCACGTTCGCTCCCGTGCCGAAATGGCGGAATTGGCAGACGCGCATGGTTCAGGTCCATGTACTCGCAAGGGTGTGGAGGTTCGAGTCCTCTTTTCGGCACCAACGATCTCGAAAGGCGCGATGCCCTGCATCGCGCCTTTTGCTGTTTGCAATCAATTTTGTGGCTCCGTTTAGCATGTTGGAATGGCTACCGCTTTCGCGACCGGCACACATCTTGAACGCATCGTTGCTCAAACGCGTATCGACCTACGTGTGCGGAAGACGATTGATCGGCTTCAGAAATTGGAAGCAATGGCTGCGGAGCATACGCCGCGTGGCTTTGCCGCTGCACTGCGTCGCATGGCGGAAACGCGGCCGGCAGTCATCGCTGAGTTGAAGAAGGCCTCCCCTTCAAAAGGCTTGATCCGGCCTGACTTCGACCCGGCAGCGATTGCGCACTCGCTCGAAAAAGGAGGCGCTGCCTGCCTTTCCGTGTTGACGGATGAGCCGTTCTTCCAGGGATCACTGCAGAACCTCGAAATCGCGTCCCACTCGACTTCCCTGCCCTGCCTGCGCAAGGACTTTATCGTGGATGAGTTTCAGATCGTGGAAGCACGTGCGCACCGTGCAGACGCCATCTTGCTGATTGTGGCCGCGCTGAGTGACGGCGAACTGAAGCATTTACGCCAAAGCGCGCGCGACCTGCAGCTGGACGTGCTATGCGAGGTGCACAATCGCGAGGAACTGGATTGCGCCCTTCCGCTCGATTGCGAGATGTACGGCGTCAACAGCCGCGATCTGCGCACCTTCGTCGTGGATGTTGCAGCCTCTGAGGAGCTTGCACAGCACCTGCCTGAGACGGCGATTCGCGTCGCGGAGAGCGGGCTGGGTTCCCACGCGGACATTGGCCGCATGCAGCAGGCGGGCTACAACGCCTTTCTGATCGGCGAGTCGCTGATGCGCGCCACCGATCCCGGCCAAGCCCTGGCATCGTTGCTGCAGCCGTCGGCGGCGGCGTAGCGCCATGTGGATCAAGATCTGCGGCAATACGCGGCTGCAGGATTGCCTGCTGGCAGCGGAACTGGGTGCAGACGCGGTGGGCTTCATCTTTGCCGAAGGCAAGCGGACCGTCACTGCGGAGCAGGTTGCCACCATCACGGCGCAACTGCCGGCGTCTCTCGAAAAGATCGGTGTCTTCACCTCAACGGACGCACAGGCCATAGCGCAGGCCGCGAAGACAGCCGGTCTGACCGGGATCCAACTCCATGGCGAATACGATTCCGCATTGGTGCGTGCTGTACGTGCGGACATGCAAGCGGACCACTCGATACGGCTCTTGCAGGTCATTCACTGGGACTTGGACCGCACTGCAGAGGTACAGATCGCGGCGTTCACAGAGTTCGCCAGACGCATCGCGTCGGATGGGCTGGTTGATGCATTACTGGTGGACTCTAGAACCGCTCATAAGAGCGGAGGCACGGGCCGCACCTTTGATTGGCATGCTGTTGCGCACGTACTGACAGAGGCTACGATGCCGGTCATTGTCGCGGGCGGGTTGACTCCGGGCAATGTTTCCAGCGCTATCAACACGCTGAAGCCGTGGGGTGTGGATGTTTCCAGTGGAGTCGAGGACGCGCCGGGCGCGAAGAACGCCGATGCTATACGGCAGTTTGTCAGAGCCGCCCGGCGGGTGGGGCAACCGGCATCCTGACTCCTAACCTGCCCCGGCTGTGTTGCTTCGGATGGAGTCACCAAATATCGAGCGCCGTCATCCTGAGCAGAGAGCGAAGTATCCCGCTTCGTCTCTCTTCGCCGCTGCATTTCAGACCTTCTCGGCGACACCCTCCAACCGAGTCGCCCGGAAGCCGTTAGATTTTGCAGTCGGGCAAAAATCCGCACGGATTTTTCGCTTTGCTTCAGGATGACGAAAGTCCCCTACCGCTCCTCGTGTTCCTTCTTCTTGATGCCATGGTGCTTGCGGATCTTGTTTGCCACTAGGCCACCGCCAGCGCCGATGCCCGCGCCAACCACTGCGCCCACCGGTCCACCCACCAGCGCGCCCGTGGCAGCGCCGCCTGCGGCTGAGCCACCTACGACCTTGGCCTTGGTGTGGTGACGTCGGTCCTTCGCTTCCTGCTCTGCCTTGGCGTCTGCGTGGGACTGCTGCGCCAGCGCCGCCATGGGAGCCAAGACTGCGCCCAGCGTTACTGCCGCTGCCATTGCCTTGATTTTCATCATCACTAACCCTCCGTTCAGGACTTCGCAGTGATGGATGACGCAATCAGCCGTGTGGTTTCTTTCCTTCTGTGGCATTTTGCGGTAGGCTTTCCAACATGGTGCGTAGCTCCTATTGGCGATTTATCTACCGCGGCCACTCCGCGGCGCCGATGGAACACGCTCTCTAAAACACTGCGAACGTAGCAGGCAAGTTTTGAGACAACAAGTTCCAGAGAGCCGCGGCCATCAGGTCGCGGCTTTTCTATGCAGGTAGCAGCCCCGCGGCAGCAGGGCGAAAGGTCATAACGATGCCGGTACTGGAAGCAATCACTGAGGTAAAGCGGACCATGGGCACGGGCCGCTTCGGCGCGTACGGCGGTCGCTACGTTCCTGAAACGCTGATGGCGGCCCTGCTGGAGCTGGAGCACGCCTACCTGGAAGCGCAGGATGACCCCGCCTTCCACGCGGAACTGAACGATCTGCTGCACCACTACTGCGGCCGCCCCACGCCGCTGTACTTTGCCAAGCGCCTGACCGAGCAGTTGGACGGTGCGCAGATCTGGCTGAAGCGCGAAGACCTGCTGCACACCGGCGCGCACAAGATCAACAACGCGCTGGGCCAGGCCCTGCTGGCGCGGCGCATGGGCAAGCAGCGCATCATTGCAGAGACGGGCGCGGGCCAGCACGGCGTCGCCACGGCCACGGTGTGCGCGCTGTTCGGCCTGGAATGCGTCGTGTACATGGGCGACGAGGACATGCGCCGGCAGGAACTGAACGTCTACCGCATGCGCCTGCTGGGTGCGGACGTGCGTGGCGTGTCGTCTGGTTCCGCCACGCTGAAGGACGCCATCAACGAGGCCATGCGCGACTGGGTCACCAACGTGCGCTCGACCTTCTACATCCTTGGCTCGGCGCTGGGCGCGCACCCTTATCCGACGATGGTGCGTGACTTTCACCGCGTCATTTCCAAGGAAGCCAAGGTGCAGTTTGCGGAGCAGGTAGGCCGCAATCCTGACGTGGTAGTGGCTTGCGTGGGCGGCGGATCAAACGCCATCGGCGCGTTCTACGAGTTCATCCCGGACGAGAAGGTTCGCCTCATCGGCGTGGAGGCCGGCGGTCGCGGCAACGCGCTGGGTGACCATGCCGCACGCTTCAATCAAGAGGGTGGCGGCCTGCCCGGTGTGCTGCAGGGAACCTACAGCTACGTGCTGCAGAACGATGCGGGGCAGGTAGCGCTGACGCACTCTGTTAGCGCGGGCCTGGATTATGCCAGCGTCGGCCCGGAGCATGCCATGCTGCACGACCTGAAGCGCGCCGAGTACGTTTCTGCCAACGATGAAGAAGCACTGAACGCAACCAAGGTGCTGTCGCGTACTGAGGGCATCGTGCCCGCGCTTGAGTCTGCCCACGCCGTCGCACACATCATCAAGATCGCGCCCGGCATGGCCAAGGACCAGGTCATCATGATCAATCTGAGCGGCCGTGGCGACAAGGACATGGGCATCATCAGCCGCGAGTTACACCTTGGTGGCGGGCCTGCTGAGAATAAGGGCACGCGATGATTACTAATTACTCCTCCAAATTGCAGCTAGGATGAAGCATGAGCGTTATTCACATTGCCGAACATGAGATCGCGGAGAAGCTGCCGGGGCTGCTGACGAGAGTAAAAGCGGGCGATGAGATCGTGATCGACACTGGTTCATCGCCGATTCTTGTTGCGCAAAAGAACAGTGACATCGGGTGGACTGCGGCGACGGCGCTCCAGAGGCTTGCGAACCGCACCTTGACCGTTGTCGATCAGGACTTTGCAACCGATCTTGCCGACATTCGCAATGAACTCAACGCCAACTACAGGCCGACTGAATGGGATTGATCCTTGATACAAATGTTCTTATCGAAGGAGAGCGGCAAGGAACTAGCATCAGCTTTCTTCTTGGCAAGTTGCAGGCACAGTTTCCATCGGAACCGCTTGCGATCTCATGTCTAAGTCTGCTCGAACTTGCCCAAGGTGTAGAGCGCGCGAAGGACTCGGAAATCAGAATGCTCCGGCTCATGTTCATCCGCGAAGTTCGAGAAAGCCTCAGAAACCTGCCGCTCACCGCAGACATCTGCTTTGCGGCAGGACGCCTGGGCGGTGAACTTACAAGTCGCGGCAATTCAGTAGGCATCATCGATCTTATGATCGGGTCTACCGCTCTCGCGTTGGACTATGCCGTGCTCACAAGAAATGTTCGTGACTTCACTCGTATCTCAGGATTGCGTGTCATTGAGTACTAAGGTATTTTTCACAACCAAGCCCGGCCTCGTCGTCTATCTAACCGCAGGCGACCCATCCCTCGAAGCCACCTACGACATCGCGCTCGCGGCCATTGATAACGGTGCGCAGGTCATCGAACTCGGCGTGCCGTTCAGCGATCCGCTGGCGGACGGCCCGGTCATCCAGCGCGCCAGCGAGCGTGCCGTGGGACGCGGTGTGACACTGACCGATGTGCTCGCGTTGTCGAAGCGCATCCGCAAGGCGCAGCCCGCGTGCGGCATCATCCTCTTCAGCTATTTGAACCCCGTGGTGCGCATGGGCCTGCCTGCGTTCTGCGCGGCAGCCAAGGCGAGCGGTGCCGACGGCGTTCTGCTGACCGACATGATTGTCGAAGAAGCCGCAGAATACCTTGCCGAGATGCGGAAAAACGATCTTGCGCCGGTGTTTCTGGCCGCTCCTACGAGTCCCGACAATCGCTTGAAGGCCATCGCGGAAAACAGCAGGGGCTTCGTCTACGCCATCTCGCGCGTCGGAATAACCGGCACGCAGGACCAGGTCGCAGGCGACGCGGAGCAGTTGGTGAAGCGGCTGAAGCAGTTCACCGATTTGCCGATCGCGGTAGGTTTCGGCATCTCGCGCGCGGAACATGTGCGCTCAGTCATGCAGTTTGCCGATGCTGCCGTCGTGGGCTCTGCCATCGTCTCGCTCATCGAGACGAGCCAACCCGGTGACGAAGCGCGCGCCGTGGGCGATTTTGTACGCGGGCTCATTGCTATACGACAACATGAAGGCAAAGCAGAAAGCCTCAGCCTATGAACGGATAACTACACGGAGAAAGCAGAGGGCTTCAGCCCTCTGGAAAGCAGTGTGAGGAGGAGGGGCTTTAGCCCCGGCCGGCCCTCAAGGGCCTTTCAGGTGGGAGTCAATCAGCGGGCTGAAGTCCGCTGCCTTCTCCAGAGATCTGCTCGATAAGGATGCCAAGAGCTCTCTTGAGGAAAGGTTTGCTGCATCCCAGGGATAGCAAGCAGTAAGTAGAATGAACGGATACCAAGGCAGCAGGGGACGGACGATGGAAATTGCGGACTGGCGGGCAAAGATCGATGGGCTTGACGAGCAGATCGTCAAACTGCTGTGTGAGCGGGCAGGTGCTGCAGCCGCCATTGGCGCGCTGAAGGTGCAGACCGGCGCGAACATCTATGAGCCGGATCGTGAACAGGCCGTACTGAAGCACGTTGCCGCATGCAATACCGGTGAGTTGCCAGCCGACCAGTTGCTGGTGATCTACGAACGCATTATGGACGTGATGCGTTCTCTGCAGCGCCGCTAAGGCGAACAGGCGCACTGCGCCGGAGACATTCAAGGAAGCGAAGGAAGCAAGATGATCGTGGTCATGCAGAGTACCGCAAGCGGCGAACACATACAGGCCGTAATCGAGCAGATGGTGGAGCTGGGCTTCAACGTGCACCGCACCAGCGGCGCGGGACAGATGATTCTGGCAGGCGTGGGCAATCCCGGCCAGTTCGACGTGACGGAGTTCCAGGTGATGAACGGCGTGCAGGATGCGTACCGCATCTCGTCGCCCTACAAGCTGGCGGGCCGCGACTTTCGGCCCGAAGGCACCGTCATCACCTTTCCCAACGGCGTGAAGGTTGGCGGCAACGAAGTCACCATCATGGCCGGGCCATGCTCGGTGGAATCGCGCGCACAGATCCTGCTGTCGGCACAGCAGGTGAAGGCTGCCGGTGCGCAGTTTCTGCGCGGCGGTGCGTACAAGCCGCGTTCGTCGCCGTACAGCTTTCAGGGCATGGGCGTCGAAGGCTTGAAGCTGCTGCGTGAAGTGGGTGATGAAACCGGTCTTCTGGTCATCACCGAGGTCATGGAAATCGCGCAGATCGAACCCATGCTGCCCTACATCGACTGCTTCCAGGTGGGCGCGCGCAACATGCAGAACTTCAACCTGCTGCGCGAGTTGGGCCACGTGCGCAAGCCAGTGCTGATGAAGCGCGGCATATCCGCCACCATCGAAGAAGTGTTGCTAAGCGCGGAGTACATCCTGAGCGGCGGCAACTATGACCTGATGCTGTGCGAGCGCGGCATCCGCACCTTCGAGACGTATACGCGCAACACCATGGACGTAAGCGCAATCCCCGTGCTGAAAAAGCTGACGCACCTGCCCGTCTTCGGCGATCCGTCGCACGGCGTGGGCAAGCGCGAGTTTGTGCCGCCCATGGCATTGGCCTCCGTCGCGGCCGGTGCGGACGGCCTGCTGATGGAGATGCACCCGACTCCT
>CAXUEW010000113.1:8866-10002 GCA_964250115.1 uncultured Terriglobus sp. | reverse complement strand
GTCGGAAGTGCTGAATGACCAACTGGTCGACGGTCTGGACAATAACGAGCGCGTCATTGGAACCATCGGCGTGCGTCCGGCCATCGACTCCATTCAGGAAGTTCGTATTCTGACCAATTCCTTCGCAGCCGACGGCGGACGCGCGGGCGGCGCACTGATCAACGTCATTACCAAGAGCGGCACCAACAACTTTCACGGCACGCTGTACGAGTTTTTCCGCAATGACAAGCTGAACGCCTTCGCCTACCAGTACGGTGCGGGCCGCGCCAAGCCTCGTCTTCGCCAGAACCAGTTTGGCGGCAGCCTGGGCGGTCCCATCTTCAAGGACAAGGCCTTCTTCTACGGCGATGTGGAGTACTTCCGACAAATTCGTGGCAGCCTGCCGACGCAGTTGACCGTACCTACACTTGCGCAACAGCAGAATCCCGGTGATTTCTCGAGCGCCACGCCGACGGGCACCGTAGCCCAGTTGAGCGGTGCGCCTACGGGTTGCGCACGTCTCGACCTTCCGGGAACCACCGCTTTTGCTAGCGCCGATCCGACACAGCTACAGACCACAGGCTGCGTCTACGATCCTGATCCAACCCACGTAGCAGGCGTCAACGGTTACGGAGCGGCAGGCGTGGCATCGCAGTACCTCCGCACGCCGGTAGTGGGCAATCGGATTCCGACAGGCTTCATTGACCCTATCGGTCTGGCGTACTTCAAGCTCTATCCCGCGCCGAACGTCGGTAGCAACGGTTACGTAAACGTTCGCAACAACGAGCAGTACTCCCTCACGTACGACGTACGCGTGGATTACCACTTCAACACGAACAACACGCTGTTCGCGAAGTACATCGTGAACGACGTCTACACGATTTCCCCGGGCGCACTGCCCATCTCGAATGCGAACGGCTTTGCGATCGATCCGCAGACCGGCAACGGCTTCGGCACGTCGCCGCAAATTGCCCGCAATGCCGCGCTGATTTACACGCACACGTTCACGCCGAATCTGCTGTCTAATTTCGGCGCTTCGTATACGTACATCAACGGTGGATCGAACCCGCTGAACTTCCAGCAGAACCCGAACAACAAACTGGGCCAGCCGAACCTGAATATCGGTGATTCAACCTCGGGCCTCGCGCTTGCTCTGC
>CAXUEW010000113.1:0-8856 GCA_964250115.1 uncultured Terriglobus sp. | reverse complement strand
GGCTTGGGCAACGGCGGTAACTTTGTGCCGCTGTTCAACAAGGACAACACCTACCAGGCGAATGGCAACGTGTTCTACAGTCGCGGCAACCAGAGCTTCCGCATGGGTGCCAACCTGATTCGGCGCATCGCCCGCAATCAGCAGGACAACAACGGTGAAGGTGCATGGACCTTCCGCACAGGCGCACCTGGGCTGCTGGAAGGTATCTTCTCGGCAGCAACCCGGAACGTAAACCTGTTCACGCCTTACTACCAGACATGGGAACCCAGCGTTTACCTGCAGGATGACTGGCACGTGTCGCCGAACCTGACCCTGAACCTGGGCATTCGCTACGACATCTACACGCCGTTCACTGAGAAGTACAACCACATCTCCAACTTTGATCCCGTCACGGCGATGATCGTTCAGGCAGGCGTCAATGGCGTGAGCCGCACGGCTGGGGTCAAGACGGACTACTCCAACCTGGCCCCACGTTTTGGGTTTTCCTATAACCCGGTACCAAGCCTCGTGATCCGCGGTGGCTTCGGCCTGGCGTTCTTTGCCAGCAACTACCAGTCACCCACCAACCTGAAGAACACGCCGAACATCTCCATCTACGGCAACTGCTCTTCTGTGCAATCCGCTCTAGGCACCAGCGGTTGCAGCCCCAACTACACAAGGTTCCGACAGGGCCTGCCGCTGCCGAATACAACGCCTGGAACATCGGGTGCGGGTATCGTCGGTTCCATTCCGGCGACCATCGATAAGAACTTCGGCTCAGGCTACCTGCAGCAGTTCAACCTGACGGTGCAGAAGGATTTCCACGGCAATGCCCTGACCGTCTCCTACGTGGGGGCGCTTGGCCGCAAACTTTCGACCGGTTTCGACATCAACCGCGCTCCACCGAACGCCACAGGCAGCCAAACCCTGCGCCGCTTTGCGGCACAATTGCCGAACGTCACGACCATTCAGCAGACTTTCAGCACCGGTGCTTCCTCCTACCATTCGCTGCAAGCTGTGTTTGAGCGTCGCTTCTCCAACGGTCTGGGCTTCAACGTGAACACCACCTGGGCACACCTGCTGGACAATGCTCCAAATATCAACGGGCAGAGCGGTAACGGCGTGGGCCAGGTGCTGGCAACGCAGAATTATGACGACTATGGCAACGGCGATCTCGATACGCGCAATCGCGTCGTCGTGACCGGCAACTACATCCTGCCTTTCGGCAAGGGAACTCACGGCTTGCGTCGAGCGGTGGAAGAAGGTTGGCACCTGAACGTGCTGAACCTGTGGTCCACCGGTCTGCCGTTCACCGTGCTGAATGCGTCAAACATCAGCGGCACCAGCCCCAATGGCTCCGCTGATCGTCTGAACATCCTCAGCAACCCGTTTGCCAACATCCAGCCTGGAACTGGCAACACCTCTGGCGCACTGCAGTTCTTCAATGGCAATACCGATCCCGCCAGGGGGCCGGTAGCCTTTGCGCCGCAGGCCGCAGGTACCTTCGGCAACGAGCGCCGCAACCTGTACCACGGACCGCACTTCCGCCATTGGGACATGTCCGCCTTCAAGGACTTTCCAGCATGGCGCGAGACCCGCTTCCAGTTCCGCGCGGAAGCGTTCAACGTGGCCAACCAGACCAACTTCGCAAACCCCGCGACGGGCGTGACGACACCTTCCACGTTTGGTGCACTTACTTCAACCATCCTCTCGTACCAACCCCGGCTGGTGCAGTTGGCGCTCAAGTACGAGTTCTAACGGATCCGGTTCAGCAAGGCGGCCTGCATTGCGGGCCGCCTTGCTTGTTTTCACTGGGGCCGGATGCGTGTCATCCTCTATCCATCCACGTGCGTCTTTCGGGAAGGGCATGGCTTCAGCCATGCCCTTCCCGTGGCTTGTAGCGGCGGGTTTTAGCCCCTGAGGTCTGCTTTTGGATGTGCGGATTGCCTAAGCAGCTAACTTCGGCGGCTGAGGCCGATGCTGATGTCCTTGCGTCCCAAGAAGCTGCCCTCAGTGTCGAAAGCCAAGTAAAACAGACGAACGGCACAGCTGAAATTGTGCCCTTCCGATGCGAGGTGAACAGGAGCGAGATCCAGATCGTTATCTTGGTGGTATGACTCTGATCATGAATGGTCGACCGTCCGCTCCCCGGACGGTACGTTATCCAGTCCGCCTCTGCTAAAGGGGTGGCAGCGCAGGAGACGCCTGAGCGCCAGCCAGCCCCCATGCCATAGGCCGAAGCGAGCGACCGCGACCTCTGCATACTCGGAACACGTAGGCTGAAAACGGCAACTGCTCACGCCGGTGCTGTGCAACAGGGGGGACACGATGCGCCGGTAGAGCAGGAACGCTCCGCGTGCCACAGCGGAGTTCACCGCCCGGTCTTCCCGGTCGGCTGCGCCGGTGTTTTAGGCCTGGCACGCCGCTGGCTAGAGGCTCGCGGCGCTGCTTTTCCTGCGACGTCACGCGGTGCGTTGTACCCCTTGCGCACGGTGCGGAAGACCCCCTGCACTTCCGCCTGCAGCTTTGCCCAGTCCAGCAAGAGGACACTACGCCTCGGATGCAGAATCACATCGACCGGCAGACCTGCCAGTTCGCCCGCGTGCAGCGCCACCGCCGCGCGCAGCCGGCGTTTGATGCGGTTGCGGTCGTGCGCCTTGCCCATGACCTTGCCAACGGTAAGCCCGATGCGTGGCCCAGAAGTGGCTTGGAGCAGCGCCTCATCCGGGTGGAGGCGTCTTGCGGGCATAGCGTCTCTGCGGGCGAAGAAGAAGCTCATCTCACGGCTATGCTGCTTGCGGCTTGCGGCGTACGCCCGCTGGTAATCGGCGTGCCTGCGCAGCCGCAGATCCGGGAACGGGATGGTGGCGACTTCATCAGCCATAACGATCGGTACCGTAGCTGCAAAGGGTGAGCAACGACAAAGGCGCACCTCAATGCGCAGGTGCGCCTCTGGAGCTTAGATAATCTTTCGGGACGACGAGCGGAGACTAGTCGCGGAATCCGGCAGAAACCGCGATCTTGTGGCGGCCCTTGGCGCGGCGGCGGTTCAGGACGTTTTGACCGGCCTTGGTCTTCATGCGGGTCAAAAATCCGTGGGTCTTCGCGCGGCGGCGACGGTTCGGCTGAAATGTGCGCTTCGGCATGGAACAGTTCTCCTGCTCTCAGGTGATTAGGGACACTGAGATGTAAAGTTAGGTGTCCATGCGGCGGGTGCAATGCCCTGCCGGCCATGGCATCGGAGCTGAACGGGTCAGCGCGGCGCATCAGCGGACAACGTCTAATGGTACCGCAATTTTCACAGCCGCGAAAGTGTGAGCCGTCCTTAGCCTGAACGATCAGTCGTATAAATGCCTGGGTCAAGTGAGATTTAGGTCTCAGGGCTGTTTCTTCAGCAGCATATCGACGCTCGGCCGTGGAGGGCCACCGTTCATGGCGGCGGCTGTCGTCTCGGCCCACTCACCGGCATCGGTCAGGTGCATGCTGTTGGTGATCTGGGCCGGACCGGCCTGGTAACCCCACGAGAAACTTCTGTCCGGCACCTTCAGTTCGGTATCGATGTACCTGCCTTCGTTGTAGGCACGGAAGCGGTACGTCCCGGCGGCGTTGTCATAGCTGACGGTCGCCAGCGCCTGAAATAACACCTTACCGGCAGCGTCGCGGCTGGTGCCTTCAATCAGCAGCACGAGTCCGTCCAGCTTGGCTTGCACCTGCTCGGTCTGGGTCAGGTGCATCGGTTCGCCCGGTCCCCGACGGATCGAAACCGGCCCCGACCATGTGCCCACCAGGAAGGCTAGTTTCGACATGGCCGTGCGCTGTACGTTGACTGAATCATCTACGCGCGCAGGACCGGATTGCGCGATTGCGAACTGGGCGATCAGCAGCGCGGCAAGTGCAAACCTACTCATGGCGTGGAAACTCACGCCGCCATCATAGCCGGGCTTCGACAGTAGCGGTCAACCCTTTCGCAGTCGCGGTACGATGATCACCCGGAGAAGAGTCCTATGCGCATGTTTACCCAGATTGCAGTCGCCATCTCATTGGCGTGGTTGCCCGTCGCCCTTGGTCAATCCACAGCCACGCTGACCATCCAGGCAGACAAGCCACTGCACGCAGTCAGCCCCATGCTGTACGGCATGATGACGGAAGAGATCAACTACTCCTATGACGGCGGCCTGTACGCCGAGATGGTGCGCAACCGCACCTTCAACGAGCGCGGCTCGGGAGGCATGAGCCACTGGTTTCTGGACAACGCGGGCAACTCCCGCGCGTCGGCCAAGGTCGACGCAGAGACCGGACCCACGGAAGCCCTGAGCAGCAGTCTGCGCATCGACGTGACAGAGGCTGACGGCAAGAACGCCGCAGGCGTGCGCAATGACGGCTGGTGGGGCATGAACGTGCAGCCCAACACCACATACACAGGCTCACTGTATGTGCGAGCAGAAAACGGCGGGACCGTGAACCTGTCCCTTGTAAACGACACCACGGGCAAGGTCGCCGCCGGCACCACGGTGACCGGCGTCTCGAACGAGTGGAAACAGTACCCATTTCAACTGAAGACAGGCAGCGTGCGTGCGTCCACGGACAATCACCTGCTCCTCAGCTTTCCTCAGAAGGGCCGGGTCTGGATCAACCTGGTGTCGCTGTTCCCGCCGACGTACAAGAATCGCGCCAACGGCAACCGTGCAGACCTGATGGAGATGATGGCGGGCATGCATCCGAAGTTTCTGCGGCTGCCCGGTGGCAACTACCTGGAGGGCGATCAGGTGGACGAACGCTTCGATTGGAAGAACACTCTGGGCCCGCTGGCTGATCGACCGACGCATCGCGGTCCCTGGAACTATCAGTCGTCTGACGGCATGGGCTTGTTAGAAATGCTGGAATGGACGGAAGACCTGAACATCGAGCCAGTGCTTGCGGTGTACGCCGGATACGCACTGAAGGGTGACTACATTCACACCGGACCGGCACTTACGCCGTTTGTCGAAGATGCCCTGGATGAAATTGAGTTCGTTTCAGGCAGCACGGACACAAAGTGGGGAGCACTGCGCGCGAAACTGGGCCATCCCAACCCGTTTCCGTTGCACTATGTCGAGATTGGCAATGAGGACAACTTCGACAAAAGCGGCAGCTATGAAGGCCGCTTTGCGCAGTTCAACCGCGCCATCAAGGCGAAGTACCCCAGCCTGCAGGTGATCGCCACCATGCCGCTGAAGCGGACCGTTCCTGATGTGATTGACGACCACTACTACAGGCGCGCCGAGGACTTCTTCGACATGCTTCACAAGTACGACGATGTGCCGCGCAACGGCCCCAAGATCTTCGTTGGCGAGTGGGCGACACGCGAAGGTTCACCCACCACAAACATGGGTGCTGCACTTGGCGATGCAGCGTTCATGACGTCGATGGAACGCAACAGCGACTTGATTGTGTTGGCGGCGTATGCACCGCTGCTGGTTAACGTCAATCCAGGCGGCATGCAGTGGGAGAGTGACCTGATCGGCTATAACATCGCGGAGAGTTATGGTTCACCAAGTTACTATGCCCAGGCTTTATTTGCGGAATTTCTAGGTACTGAAGTATCTACAAGCTCGCTAACTGGAGCTAATCCGCGGATGTTCACTTCCGTGACTCGCGATGCGGCGCGCAGCCTGCTCTATGTCAAGCTGGTCAATGCCTCCACGGAGGCGCAGCCGATCAGCCTCCGCCTCGATGGGGTGCATGCAAGCAGCGGTGCAACTTTGTGGACAATGCAAGGCGCAACACGCGCCGCGACCAACAGCATCAACGATCCAAAGCACATTGTGCCCGTGAAGAGTAACGTCAAAGCTGGCGCGGCTTTTCAACACATTGTGCCACCCTTGTCCATTCAGGTAATGATCTTGGCCGCGCGACCGTAACTCGACGCGGAGTACCTTTCTACAAAGTGAAGTCGCGATTCATCATAGGGGTAACACGGCTGGTGTCTGGGCGGCATCGTACACGCTGTTCGTGTTTAAACAGCTTGCCTGATATTTGAAAAAGGGCAGCGACTACATCAGTTCTGCGGTAGCAAGGCAAGCGAAATCGCTTGCTAAGAATGTCGACCGAAGCATTCTGGAACGCCTTTCACCAGCTTTGGTGCAAGTGTATTTTTCATGAAAATATTTGCGGTTGCAGTGCTCCAGAAGGACGGCTTCTGCGTGCTACCATCAGGTTCGTTGCACAGGGTTCCGTAGCTGGGGAGTGAGGTTGCTCCAGCAGATTGCAACACTCACCGATCGGTCCTGTCACGGCATCGCCGACGGTCTTCAACAGATACTCCAGAGTCCTCTCGACGCGATCTCCTCCCGCGTGGTTCAGGCCTCTTTGTCTTAATTTGCTCGGCCTGCAGGTGTTTGTGCAGCCACAGTGGACGTCACCGTTGAACGTAGACGGAGTGACACAAGGGAACCATGCTGATGTCTTTTGCTCCGACGGCCTCAACGGTATTGCCCATGCAAAACGCCTGGACGCGCATTCTTGGCGCGCTGGAGATGAAGATCAACCGGCAATCGTTTCACACGTGGCTGAAGCCCACACGCTTCTCCCACATGAGTGGGCGCACGCTATTTGTGCGCATCCCCTCAGCACAGTTCCAACACATCGGCGATCGCTATGCAGACCTGATCCAGGAAGCGGTGGATCAGCACCAGCTCGAAGTAGACGAGGTCCGCTTTGTTACCACGGAAGATGATCCGTCCGCGCCCAAGACGCGGGAGGATGGGGGCTTCGCACCACTGCCGTCGCATTCGCCGAATGCACCGCAGAACTCTGGGCAGCATGCCGCGGCACCCTCTTCGCTCGGCAGCCATCGGCCCGCGCCAAGCACGGAGCAGGCACGGTTCGACTGGAACACCGCGGCTCAGCTCAACTCGCGCTACCTCTTCGAGAACTTCGTCATCGGCAGCGGCAACCAGTTTGCGCATGCGGCGTCGCAAGCCGTCGCGGAAAGGCCTTCCAAGGCCTACAATCCGCTATTCCTGTATGGCGGCGTGGGCATGGGCAAGACGCACCTGATGCAGGCCATCGGCCACGAGGTGAAGCGCCGCAATCCGCACAGCAGCATCATGTACGTATCCGGTGAAAAGTTCACCAACGAGATGATCAACAGCGTGCGCTACGACAAAATGACGGGCTTCCGCGATCGCTTCCGCACGGTAGATGTTCTGCTGATCGATGACATTCAGTTCCTTGCCGGCAAGGAACGTACGCAGGAGGAGTTCTTTCACACCTTCAACGCGCTGCACGAGAGCATGAAGCAGATTGTGATCGCCAGCGACAGGCCTCCCAAAGAACTTGCCAACTTCGAAGACCGCCTGCGCTCACGTTTTGAGTGGGGCTTGATTGCTGACATTCAGCCGCCGGATCTTGAAACAAAGGTCGCCATCCTGCAGAAGAAGGCGGAGAGCGAACAGACCGTGCTGCCGACCGACGTGGCCCTGTTTGTTGCCAGCAATGTGCGTACCAACGTGCGCGAGTTGGAAGGCGCGCTGATCCGCTTGATCGCCTGGTGCAGCATGCACCATGTCGAAATCACGCTGGCCACCACGCAGCAATGCCTGAAGCAGTTTATCGATACGCAGGTGCGCAAGATCACCATCGAGGCCATTCAGCGCGCCACGGCCGAGCAGTTTGGCATGAAGATCAGCGAGTTGAAGCAGAAGAACAACTCGCGCCAGATTGTGGTGCCGCGGCAGATTGCGATGTACCTGGCCAAGCAGATGACGGAAGCGTCACTGCCTGAAATTGGCCGGCAATTTGGCGGCAAGCACCACACCACCGTGATGCACTCCATTGCAAAGATCGACGAGCAGCGACGAACCGACAAAGCGCTGAACAGCACGCTTAGCAAGCTGATGGAGACGTTGAACTAAGCCGCCGTTGGCGTACGTATCTGCAGGCCAAACGTCCGCGCTGTAAAGCGGAATGTACAATTTAGCCCTTCATACCAGCTACGATCTCAGCGGCACGCTCATGCCCTAATCTGACGGCGTGAGCGTCGGCCTCAGCTATCACATACGGTCGCAGGCGAGACGGCTTCGCTCCGTTCTAGGTTGTTGGGCAAGAGCACCCTTCTAAGGTCTTCAATCCTGTTGCTGCTTACGGGAGCGGACTGATTCTTTGTGGCACCTGGGATCTCGGCATGTATAGCTTTCATTCACCTAGCGCCCAATTAGACCCGGGTTCTAGCGACTGATTCCATGTGTTGCCGCATTCCTCCTGGCGGAGCAAAGGGGGAAGACCTGCGTTTTGAGGCATCTTGCTTGACAGAGCTTTGCCGAAAATCCTATATTTCAACTGCGGTAACGTACACGATATTTTGTCGGGTTTGTTGCATCTCCGAATTCTTCTGTTCCTTTTTCTGAGGCATGCATGTTGCAGGGTGAGATCTCAGTTGATGAGACAAGTGCGGCCTCTTGTACTGAGCTGAAGTTGCTCAGACTTCCCAGTGCCCCGGACCATGAAACGGGCGGCGTGAAGGCGTGGGTTGAGCCGGTAGAGATGCTTACCTATCTTCCCGTTGCTCCAGATAAAAATCCGCTATTTCTCGAGAGGCGGGTCTACCAGGGAAGCAGCGGTCGCGTGTATCCGTTGCCGGTGATTGACTCCGTTCGCAAAACGCCGGAAAGCCGCTTGTGGCAGGCAGTCCACCTTGAAAACGAATTTCTGCGCCTAATGGTGATGCCGGAGATAGGCGGACGCATCCATGTGGGGCTGGACAAGCGCACCGGCTACGACTTCTTCTACCGCCAGAACGTAATCAAACCTGCGCTTGTCGGCCTTGCCGGGCCCTGGATATCAGGTGGGGTGGAGTTCAACTGGCCGCAGCATCACCGGCCAGCGACGTTCATGGCT
>CAXUEW010000112.1:9797-10030 GCA_964250115.1 uncultured Terriglobus sp. | reverse complement strand
TTGGCGTTCTGGCGATCTGGAATGCCCAGGCCTGGCGGCAGATGACCAAACGGGCCGTCTTCTCAGGGGCTGTCGCGGGCATGCTGCTGGCAACCGGATATGAGCTGCAGACAGTTGGCCTGGTTTACACCACGCCCGCGCGGTCGGCCTTCCTGACCGGCCTGGTGGTCGATGTGGGCGACGTTCGGTTGCCGGAGGTCGGACCTGACCGCCGGCTTCGATGGGACTTGGAG
>CAXUEW010000112.1:0-9787 GCA_964250115.1 uncultured Terriglobus sp. | reverse complement strand
CGGTCGGCCTTCCTGACCGGCCTGGTGGTCGTGCTGGTTCCTATGTTCAGCGTGTTGCGGCGATTGCGTGCGCCGGGATCGCACTCGCCGCGACCCGTGCAACTGCTGGGTGCGTTGGGAGCGTTCCTGGGCATCGTGCTGTTGACAACACCTGCGGGAACGCCTCTAAGGGAGTTCACCAGCGGCATCAACCGGGGCGACATCCTCAGCCTGCTGTGCGCCGCTGCGTTTGCCTTGCACCTGCTATCGCTTTCGCACCTGGTACCGCGTGTACCTACAGCGCAACTGGCCACCCTGCAGATTGGGTTTGCCGCCCTTGCCATGACGATGGCAACGCCCCTGCTGGAACACCGGTACCTGCACTGGTCGCGGTCGCTGATCTTCGCTTTGTTGATCTGTGCTGTCCTGGCCACGGCTGCGGCTTTTTCTGTTCAATCGTGGGCTCAAAAGCACATACAGGCCAGCCATACGGCCATGCTGCTGTCACTGGAACCGGCCTTCGCACTACTGCTTTCCTTGCTCTTCTTCGGGGAACGTCTTTCGCTGCGGTCAGGCTCCGGCGCGGCCCTGATCCTGGCCAGCCTGTTCCTCACAGAGCTGTTCCTGGACGGCATGGTTGCGGAACAACCCGAAGCGAACGTACCCTGAACAGCGTCCCGCGAATCGTGCGCACGCTGAATGCAGCGCTTACGGGCGCGCATACAAATATGCGCTGAGGGCGTCTAATTTCGTGACGGGCCTGGGACACAGGTCCGATGATGTGTTGAACGAGGACATTACAGAACCCATGGAACCGATCAAGTCCCTTCCGGAAAAGATTCGCGCACACCGGCTCGCAGCGAGCTTTGTGCTGCTTGGAACACTCTCTGCCGGCGTCATTGTCGGCTCTGTTTTAACCGGAACCGTGCACGGCGCCCAGCAGCAAAAGGTCGACACGTCAGACGCGACGCCGCTGCGCGTGCCTCCTGCTTCATCCCAGCCGAACCAGTTCACCCAGATTGCCAAGCAGGTGGGTCCGGCTGTCGTCAACATCAACACGGAATCGCTGCCTAAGCAAAGCACCACGCCACGTAACCGCAGAACCACACCGCGTCGTGGCCAGCAGGACCCGGGCGACATGCAGGACTTCTTCAACCGCTTCTTCGGCGGGCAGGGCGGTGGAGATGGCGATGACGACGACGAAAGCGGCGCAGGTGGTGCCGAACGCCGTGCCCTTGGCTCTGGCTTCATTGTCGATCCCCGCGGCTACATCGTGACCAACAATCACGTGGTCGACAAGGCCGACAAGATCAACGTGAAGCTGTCCACCGATAGCGAGAATGATCCCGGCCGGCCAGCCCACGTGATCGGCGTGGACAAGGATACAGACATCGCCGTCATCAAGATTGACGCGCCCACTCCGCTACCGACAGTCAAGCTCGGCAACTCAGACGGTGCGCAGGTGGGTGACTGGGTTCTCGCCATTGGCAGCCCCTTTAGCCTCTCGCAAACTGTTACCGCGGGCATTGTGTCGGCGAAGAACCGTGTCGATCCCAGCGGCGGCGGCAGCCAGTTTCAGAAGTTCATCCAGACCGATGCGGCGATCAATCCAGGCAACTCCGGCGGCCCGCTGCTTGACATGACCGGTGCCGTGGTTGGCGTCAATACGGCCATCTACACACAGTCGATGGGATCGGTCGGTGTAGGGTTTGCAGTGCCTTCGAACACCGTCATCAACGTCTACAACATGCTGGTTTCGCCTGAGCACAAGGTAGTGCGCGGCAGCATCGGCATCAGCTTCCAGCCGCGGCTTTCCTCGGCGGTAGGCAGGGTGTACGGCTTTGCCAACGGCGGTGTACTTGTGGCTTCCGTCACGCCCGGGTTTCCTGCCGACAAGGCCGGCATTCGCAAGCAGGATGTGATCACCGCCATTGATGGGCGTCCGGTGAAGGACGGCGACGACCTGGTTACGGACATTTCACCCCGGCGCCCCGGTTCCACTGTGCGCCTGACGTACCTGCGCAACGGCAAGGAGAATCAGGCTACGGTCACCATTGCGGATCGTGCCGAGATGATTGCCAAGACCGACGGCAACACGGACGACGATACGCCGGGTTCGTCTCCAGCACCGGATGTCGTAGCCCAGAACAAGCTCGGCATTTCAGTCAGCGCCATCCCGAGTGAGATTGTGTCACGGCTGAAGCTTGGTGGAGGTGTACTTGTTTCCTCCGTAAAGCCGGGCTCGTTCGCCGACGACTTGCCGCTCAGCAAGGGCGACATCATCACAGAAGTCAATCGGAAGCCGATTACGGACCTTGAGTCGTTCCGCTCGGCGATTGCTCCGCTGAAGTCAGGTGATGACGTGGTCTTTGTGGTGCGCTCGGCGCAGGCCAGGGCGAACCAGAACCTGGTGGGCGGACGCCTGCCCTAAGAATGCTGCGAAAGCGGGCTGTCAGTCAGAACCAGCGACTGACAGTCCGCTTTTACGTTATGCGGCTGCGAGCCAGACTGTTCGGTTCAAACCTTTGTGTCCTATTCCGGGACTGTATATTGATTCAGGAGCCGGATTCTCTGTTCTGTAACAATCCGCTCTTACGCCCTGACAAGGAGCTTTCTTTGCGATTTTTTCATCGTGTCCTTCTCACCGGTCTCGCCGTCGCAGCCATTCTTCCGGCATCTGCGTCGCGCACCCGCCGCGGGCCCACCTCTTCGAAACACAAGTCGGTAAAGGCCAGAAAAGCCGCGGCAACAGCTCATCCACGCGCCATCGATGACAGCCGCGCCGCGGAGATACAGGGCGCGCTGGTCAAGGCGGGCTACCTGCATGAGGTAAGTGGGCATTGGGACAACGAGAGCCAGGCTGCCATGCAAAAATTGCAGAGTGACAATGGTTGGCAGACCAAGCTGATTCCTGATTCGCGCGCCCTGATCAAGCTGGGCCTTGGTCCAAATGCACGGAATGACACATCTTCCGCGAATGCTCTCACCTCATCCTTTGCCGCCTCGGAAACCCAGAGCGGCAATTAGAGGGTTATCACTTTGTATCGAGTCCCATGAAGAAGTTTGTTTCTGCCCTGTTCTTGTTCGCCACGCTTCCTGCGTTTGCTATTGAATTGAAGGTTTCCGCACCCGCGCTGGAACGAACACTAAAGCAGCAGTTGTTCACCGCCGCCGAAGGTCGCAGCTATCTAAAGGGCGACCCGAATTCCGCGTGTTTTGTCTATGTTGATCAGCCATCGGTCAGCTTTCAGGATGACCGCGCTATCGTGCACGTCCATACGCACTCTAGGCTCGGTGCCGGTGTGTTCGGTAAGTGCGTCGGCGTCCGGTTCGACACGGAAGCGGATGTGTCGGTGATCCCCGAAGCGGAGGGTGAAACCATCGGCTTCCGTGACGCGCGCATCGATCGCTTCACGGGCAACAAGGAACTCGACTTCATCCTGGTGCCGTTCCTTAGCCGTAAGTTACCCGGCAAGATGAAGCTGAATGCGGCAGACATTCTTCGCACTGCGCTTGCGCGCTCTCGCGACTCTACAGGCTATGCAGTTTCGCTCGATAGCATCAAAGTCCACTCCATGATCGTGATGAAAGATCATCTTGAAGTCGACATGGATGGCAAGCTGCACGTCGATTGAAGCGGCACCTCCGCTACCGTGAGGCGCTCTCAGGCATGGTGTAGATCACCTCGCCGGGGCGCGTGTAATGCAGCGCCTCCCGTGCCTCGTGCTCGATGGCGTTCGGATCAGTGCTCAGCCGGTCCACGTGGTTGCGCAAACGCGTGTTTTCGGTTTGCAAATTTGTCATCTGCAGCCGCAAGTCGCGCACCTGGTCGCGCTTCGCACGGTATGCAATCAAACCATTCTGCCCAACGACGACGTGGTACCCGATCATGCCTGCGAACACTACGGCGGCACAGGTGGCGATTCTTCGACGGGCAGCAAACACCGCACTCATGGCACCACGGGCTGCGGAGGCGACGCGAAACCGTCCGGTCTTTGCTTGCGAGGAGCTCACGCTAACCAGTAGAAAGCGGCAACCCCGTGGAATGCAAGCGGGGTATCGCAAGTGATAACCCTGTCTGGTATTACAACGCTCTTTTTACTGATCCCGATAGCGGCTCACCTGCATGAAGCCTGTGACCGGCCCCCGAACTGCTGCCGAACCACACGACGTTGCAACGGTACAATCGAATATGTATCCACTGAAAGGCTCCTCTCCATGTACTCTTTTTCGTTGACGGACTCGCACACCGGCATTGTGGCTTCTCACCACTCGCGCGCCGAGCGTGTGGCACGGCTGGCGGCCCAGGCAATGCTGGCAAGTCTTTTCATAGCGGTAAGCGCGCATGTTGCCGTGCCACTGCCGTTCACGCCCGTCCCGTTTACCCTTCAGCCCTTTGCGGTGTTGCTGGTAGGCATGCTGCTCTCGCCGGTCGTAGCCTTCAGTGCGCTGGCGGCCTACCTGTGTGAGGGCGCGGCGGGATTGCCCGTATTTACTCCCGGCGGTTTGCCCGGTGTTGCCCGGTTGATCGGACCCACCGGCGGCTACCTGTTCGCCTACCCGGTTGCCGCGGCGCTTGTAAGTGCGCTGCCACGACTGTTCTCGTCGCGGCACCGTTTCGCCGCGTACGCCATGAGCGGCAGCGCTGCCATGCTGCTGGTCTACGCCTGTGGATCGCTCTGGTTCAGCTATGCACTGCATCTTCCCTTTGCCGCTGCTCTTGCGGCTACGGTTACGCCGTTTGCTCTCTCTGACGCAGTCAAAGTTTGCGCGGCTGCAGGCATCGCGAACGCTTTGAAGGCACACGGCAGCGGTCCGCAAGTTCAGGCCAAAGATCAGCGCTGAACGGCGTCTAAAACAGCAGCAAAGAAGTTGAAGGGCGACACAGTTCATGAGCAGCACAGCACTCGAAGTCAAAGAGATCAAGATCGCGCACAGTCCGGATTCCGATGACGCGTTCATGTTTTACGGCCTGGCCACCAACAAGATTCGAGTTCCCGGCTACAAGTTCACGCATGTACTCACGGACATCGAAACGCTCAACCAGCGCGCCATTCACGATCCGTACTACGACGTCACGGCCATCTCATTCCATGCCTACCCGTACCTGCAGGACGAGTACGCCTTGATGGCATGCGGAGGATCGGTCGGAGAGGGCTACGGTCCCATGATCGTGTCGCCGCGCAAGTACACGCTGGACGAAGTGCGCAAGCTGCGGATCGCAATCCCGGGAACGCTGACAACTGCGTACCTGACGCTGAAGCTCTTCGCACCCGAGGTCGAGACGGTCAACATTCCCTTCGACCAGATCATCCCGCGCGTTGTTGCCGGCGAGTTTGACGCAGGTCTCATCATCCACGAGGGCCAGCTAACCTATGGCGACAATGGCCTGCACAAAATTCTCGACATGGGCCAGTGGTGGCGCGATGAAACAGGTGGCCTGCCGCTGCCGCTGGGTGGCAATGCAATACGCCGGTCACTGGGCGCGGAAACTATGCGCATCACCACGCAGGCTTTGCGCGACTCCATCCAGCACGCGCTGGATCATCGCCCGTCTGCCCTGGAATATGCCATGCAGTTTGCGCGCGACCTAGACCCTTCGCTGGCCAACAAGTTTGTCGGCATGTACGTGAACGACCGCACGCTGAACTACGGCGAGGACGGAAGAGCGGCCATCCGCAAGCTGCTGGAGATGGGGTACGAGCGCGGCGTAATCCCGCACAAGGCTCACATCGATTTCATTGATTGAGTGAGCCTGCCGCAACCCTTATGGTTCGGCAAGCGTGTCGGCTGCGGGAGCAGGAACACCCGCAGCCGGCAGAAAGACGCGAAATACAGTTCTACCCGGCAGACCACCACTCAGCAGACGGCTGCGGACGGCAATGCGTCCGTAATGCCGGTCCACAATCTCTTTCGAGACCCACAGGCCAAGACCCGTTCCCGTGATGCCTTTGGTTGAGTAAAACGGCTCGAACAGGCGCTCGATCGTTTCCGCGCTCATGCCGGTTCCGTTATCGCAAACTGTAAGGGCGAGGCCGCTTGAGCCGGTCATCCAGTCGAAGGTATTGGCTGTTCGCACATAAAGACAGCCGCCGCCTGGCATCGCATCAATCGCATTACCCAGCAGATTCACGATCACCTGACGCACTTCCCCTTCGTACGCAAAGATGGGGTCCGTCTCCCGGTAGCGCTGATCAACGCTGATGTTCTGCCGCCGAATGCGCGATTCAAACAAGGCCAGCACTGTCTCGATGAGGTCGCTGACCCTGGTTGCAACCGGTCGGCTTGACTGCCGATGAAACCGCAGCGTCTGCACGGTGATTTGCGCCACCCGGTCCAGTTCCTTCTGCGCGATTTCAAGGTAGGCCCGGCCTGTCGCATCCAATTCAGTCTGCTGCACAAGGTAAAGGCAGTTCGTAATTGCGGCCAGCGGATTGTTAATTTCGTGCGCAATAGAAGCCGCAAGCCGTCCCGCCACCGCCAGCTTCTCCGTGCGCCGAAGTACCTCTTCGCTGCGTTTCTGATGGCTTAGGTCCGCAATGAAGACCGCAATTTCTTTTTCGCCCGCAAACTGTTGCGGCGCAAGAGAAGCGATACCGATCAGTACGTCGATCGTTTCGCCGGTTGCGCCCTTGCAGGTGGCTTCGAAAGGATCTTCGGCAGTACGCCGTTCCAGTTCCGCCATGTCCACCCGAAGTGCATCGCAGACAGATGCCAGCGTGACCTGCTCCGACGGCAACTTGATCCCCTGCAAGCCCAGCAACCGCTGAGCGGCGGCATTGGCATAGCTCACGCGGCCGGAGCTTTCGCCGATCAGCAGCCCCATGGGCATGGCATCGATCAGGTGATGAAAACGCGATTCACTCACCGCCAGCGCACGTTCCGCAGCCACTCGCGAACGGCGCGCAGCGGCCTCGCGCAACTCGCGTTCCACGACGGGGATCAGCCGGGCCAGGTTCTGCTTGGTGACATAGTCCTGCGCGCCCGCACGCATACTTTCCACGGCGGTCTCTTCCGAGATGGCACCCGACATCATAATGAAAGGCAGGTCGTAGCCGCTGCCGCGCGCGAGGAGCAGCGCCTCAGGCCCACTGAAGTTCGGTAGGTTGTAGTCGGCGATGACCAGGTCCGGAGGCCCACCCGCAAGCACTGCCAGCATTTCCGAAGCGGTTTCCACGCGTGCCATGTGCAGATCAAACCCGTTGCGGCGCAGGTGGCGCTCCAACAGGGCTGCATCATCCTGGTTATCTTCCACCAGCAGCAGAGACAACTGCCGCCGGCTCAGCTCAGGGGCGGACATTCGTTCAGCACCAGCCAGTACATGCCGAGTTGTCGCGTTGCTTCAGCAAAGTCATCGAATTTGACGGGTTTGCGAATGTAACTGTTGACACCCAGCTTATAGCTCCGCACCACATCCCGCTCTTCGTCAGATGAGGTCAACACCACGACCGGCAGCATCCGCGTTGCGTCGCTTTCGCGTATCCGGCGCAGAACCTCAAGGCCTTCCACCTTTGGCAACTTCAAATCCAGCAGCACAAGCTGTGGACGAACTGCATTCTCTCCGAGAAGAGCTTCGATCGCCTCCTCTCCGTCGCGGGCCACTCGAACCTCGTTTGCGATGTTGCTTTTTTTCAACGCACGAATGGTCAGCAGCTCGTGGTCAGGATCGTCTTCGACTAGCAGAATCAAGCGTGTTGCCTCAGCCATGCGGTCATCCTAGCGTAAACCAGAAGGTCGCGCCATGATCGACCGTGCTGTCGGCCCAGATGCGTCCGCCATGGCGGCGAACCACCCTTGCCACGGTGGCAAGCCCGATTCCGGAACCCTTGAAATCCTTGTCGCCGTGCAGGCGATTGAATGCGTTGAACAGCTTATCGGCATAATGCATATCGAAGCCAGCGCCATTGTCGCTGACGCGCCAGGCAGACTTTTCCTCGTCCCAACCAAAGGAAATTTCCGCTACCGGTCTTCGGGCCGTAAACTTTACCGCGTTTCCAAGCAGGTTCTCCAGTGCGACCTGCACCAGCTTCGCATCGGCGTTTACCTCGGGCCCAAGGGTGATGTGGAAAGAGAGGGTACGGTCCTTGTTCTCGTCACGAAGCGTGGCGGCAACGCTCTGCGCCAGCGAGGAAACCTCCATGGGCTCCCGTGTCACTTCAGCCCGGGTAATGCGGGAAAGCTGCAACAGTGAGTCGATCAGTTGCCCCATGCGCTGCACACCGTTCCGCACACGGTTGATGTAATCGCGCCCCACGGCGTCCACTGCATCTGCGTAATCCTCCTGCAACGCAAGGCTGAAGCCGTCAATGGTGCGCAGCGGGGCCCGAAGATCATGCGAGACGGAGTAGCTGAACGCTTCCAGTTCGCGGTTGGTCGCTTCCAGTTCCGCGGTGCGTTCGCGAACCCTGCTCTCAAGAGCGGCATTCAGCACACGCACTTCTTCCGCGCTTCGCTCCGCCTCCTCCCGTGCGACGGCGATGCGAATCGCATCCTCTTCCGAGGCGAGCCGAAGGACACGCTCCTCGACGAAGTAGTAGGTCACAAAGGCAATCATCAGCAGGTCGAGAACGCACGCCAAGCCGATGGCGAAAAGCGCGCGACGGCCGTTGCTACGAGCCTCTTCCCCGCGGTCGATCAGCAGGCGACGCTCCTCCTCATCCATCTGCGTGCTCACGGCGCGGAGCATCTCCATTTCCTTTGCGCCGCGACCTGTCAACGCAAGCGCCTGCCCTGCCTCGAAACCGCCGGCTCTTCGCGCCTGAATGGTCTCGTCCAACATGTTCAGGCGTCGCATGATGGTGACGCGGAACTGGCCGATAAAACTCTGCTGTATGGGATTGTCGGCGGTCAGATCCTGAAAGTGTTGAATGTGCTGCGGCAGACCTCGTTCGATGCGTTCGAAGCTTGCCAGCAAGCCCTCATTGCCGGTGATCACAAAGCCGCGCACGGACGACTCTGCCGCAGTGATGCCGGCCAACAGCCGCTCATTCTGGCCGATCACCTCCCAGGTATGCGCCAGCCAGGCTTCACTCTGGAGCAAGGAACGAACCGCCGCAACAGCAAACCAGGTATTGAGTCCGACAACCAGCAGCGCAACAATCAGCGCAACCGGAACCAGGGAACGAACGGACCTCTGAGCCATGAGCGTTATTGTAGGGGACGACGAAAGGCCAGTCTGACTTACTAACTTTTCAGAAGAAAATGGAAAAATGGTGGACGCGGTAGGAATCGAACCTACAACCTGTCGATTAAGAGTCGAATGCTCTGCCAGTTGAGCTACGCGTCCAAGACCGGTTCATCGCAGACGGTAAGACCGGCGCAACGGGTTGGAACGGGCGTTCCAGAACCAGCGTGGGCTCTCGCACCACTTAGAGATTCTAGCACATGGTGATGGTCCGAACTTAGAAGGAGAAGGACACGCCTGCCTGCATGGTGCGGGGCGTCTGGGCGAGGTACAGCGTCTGTCCGTCCTTCGAAAGGAAGGGCTGGTACCCCTCGGAAAGCAGGTTTTGTACATCGAGCACGGCGTCCAGGCCATGCGGCAGGAACCGTAGCCTGCTCAGCGACTGCCGCAGGGAACACGAGAGATACGCGTCGTTGTCACCGGTGCGGAAGCCGTCTACCGCCGTGAGCGTTCGTGCGCTCTGCCAACGGTAAGCGGCACGGATTACCGTGCCCGTCTTCAGGACGCGGCCGTCGACAAACGCGGCCGCTGTGTAGCTTTGCGCCGGGTGCAGCGACCTAAGGGTCTCACCCATGGAGGCTGCTTGCATCGACGGCGCACGCAGGGTATCACCCGTGGAGAAGT
>CAXUEW010000111.1:0-10197 GCA_964250115.1 uncultured Terriglobus sp. | reverse complement strand
CCAGATGCTGCTCACGTGCCTTGACCAGGGCTGCCGCGGCAGAGCCTTCCAGTGACGGTGCATCGGATGGCTGCGTTAAGGCGCGAGCTGCCGCAGGCTGACGGAGCGGCGTTCTCACCGGGACTCTGCTGTTCAGAAACGCCGTTGCCCTGCGCTGCGCTGCGTTGCCAGATGTATGAACAGATTCGCGGGCTATGGACGCGCTCACATCCTGCGCATCAGCCTGGACAACGCCGAAAACTGCCGCGAGGAGCATCGCAGACAAGGCGAGCAGCAGCCGCCGGCACCAGGCCTGCAGGGAAAGATCATGCTCATGTTCGTACGACGGATGCAGGCAGGGACCAGCGGTACCGCTACCGTGCCGTGGCGAGTGACGCAGAGACCGCACAAAACTCCTCAGGTGCTGGTCGCACGCACTCTGGGCGCACGACACCACAAGATGCACGTCGGGAACCGCACCCGTAGGGGCTGCCTGAGGAACCTCTCACCCGGAGCCTACTGCCGCAGTGCTGCACGATACTTACCGGCAAGCCGGCTTTGCGGGGAGAATGAATCAGCGCGCCGCACGGCTCTGTGGCCATTTGGTATCCGCAGCACACTGCCGGCCGGAGCAGCGACGCTAGCAGCGCACAATCTTCGGCGAAGTGATATCACGGGTGGCGTTTCTTGAATCTACCACCAGCTTCGCGTCCGCAACAATGCGCTCCATCTCATAACAGGAATGATTCGTGACAACCACAACACAGTCGAACTCGCTGACCCTTTCCAGAGGCGTGGAGTGCATGTCCAGCGCATACCTGCGGCCCTTGCCAACGAAAGGAAAAAATGGGTCGTTGTAGCTGACCTCGCTGCCCAGGCTCTGCAACTGCTCGATCAGCACCAGCGCCGGCGATTCGCGCAGATCGTCGACATCAGGCTTATACGCGACGCCCAGCACCAGGATTTTGGCGCCCTTCATAGCCGTGCGGCGTTCATTCAGCGCGCGCGCCACTTGCCGCACCACAAACATCGGCATACTTTCGTTGACTTCACCCGCAAGTTGAATAAAACGCGTCTGCAGGCCGTACTCCTGCGCCTTCCAGGTCAGGTAGAACGGATCCACCGGAATGCAGTGCCCCCCGATGCCCGGCCCGGGGTAGAAGGGCTGAAAGCCGAAGGGCTTGGTCGCCGCGGCATCGATCACCTCCCAGATATCGACACCCATGCCCATACATAACTGCTTCATCTCGTTGACCAGAGCGATGTTCACGGAGCGGTAGATGTTCTCCAGCAGCTTCGTCATCTCTGCCGTCGCGGGTGAGGAGACAGGCACAGTCCGCGTAAAGATGGCACCGTACACTGCACACGCGGCCTCCGTGGCAACGCGCTCCATGCCTCCGACTACCTTGGGAATATCACGGCGAGGCACGACCATGTTGCCGGGATCTTCCCGCTCTGGCGAAAAGGCAACCAACACCGCGTCGATGGCGTCATTGCCGTCGCCGTTGCTTGCAATCTTCACAGAAACGCCGCGCTCCGCTCCGCTTTCTGAGAGGATCCTTACCACGATCTCTTCCGTGGTGCCGGGATACGTCGTGCTTTCCAGAACGATCAACTGGCCCGGCCGCACGTGCGGCGCAATGGACCTGACGGTCGCCTCCACATAGCTCAGGTCGGGCGCATGATGCTCCGTCAGCGGTGTCGGTACGCAGATCAGCACCGCATCCATGTCCGCAACGTGCGAGAAGTCACCTGTGGCTTGAAAGCCTTTGGCCTGGGCGGCCTGAATGTGCTCGGCCTCGATACGCCAGATGTAGCTTTCGCCCCGATTCAGCGTTTCCACCTTCGCCGAATCCACGTCGAAGCCGGTCACACGGAAGCCTTCGCCGGAGAACAGCAAGGTTAGCGGCAAGCCGACGTATCCGAGGCCCACGATGCCTATCCTGGTTTCGCGGCGCTCGACACGTTCGCGCCAGTCATTTAGCGATGCCGCCATCTCCCGCTGAGCGGGACTGTAAATCTCATTCACGTTCTGCTGCCGCCTCGTTCGAGAACTTGCTTGAGTACACCGGTTGGACCCCGGTCAAAGTGCAGGGGATTCACACAGCGGCCCTTCCGCTGCATTCCCGATCTGAAAAGAAGACCAGCCAAAATATTTTCATAGGATCGCGTCAACATGCGACGCTGTAGCTGCATCCAAGCACCCGTTAAGTATTTTTGGAGGAATTACGATGATGACAAAGTTTGTTGCCGTGGCATGTACTGCCGCTACCTGTGTAAGCATGGCTGTCGCTGAGGGTTCCAGCGTTGCAAAGCTGAACGAGCGTATTGCAGATGCGCATGCCGTCCTGCACGAACTGATGGGAACGCCAGACAAGGGTGTTCCACTCGAGATTGCCGCCAAGGCAACCTGCGTGGCAGTGGTTCCCGGCTTCAAGAAGGGTGCCTTTGTCGTTGGCGGTCAGTATGGTCAGGGCCTGGCCACCTGCCGCACGCCGAAGGGTTGGAGCGCACCGGTGTTCATTCAGATCACAGGGGCGAGTTTCGGTCTACAGATCGGTGGGCAGTCAACCGACCTGGTACTTGTCGGGACCAGCCGCAAGAGCATGGACGCGATGCTGCATGACAAGGTCAAGCTGGGCGGTGATCTCGCCGCGTCTGCAGGTCCGGTCGGACGCAATTCGCAGGCAGCTACCACAGCCCTTGCATCCGCCGCTTTCCTGACCTATTCCCGCTCCAAGGGGCTGTTCGCAGGCATTGACCTTACAGGCGATGTGATCAACCAGAACAACGGCGACACGGAGTCTTACTACGGCAAGGGTATCGGCTACGAAAAAATCCTTTCCGGTGCCGTCCCAACCCCGGCTGGTGCCCAGCACTTTGTGGCGACGGTCAACCAGATGTTCAAGGCTGGCAGAGCACGCTAACTTCACTCGAGTTGTAAAACGGGCACGGCATTTGCTGTGCCCGTTTGCACTCATGCATAGCTAAAGTGAAAGCGCTGGCTAGTCCTCTGCAAAGTTGACCGGGAGCATCGTCAAACTCTCCAACGTGTTTCTAGCAGATCCAGGACTTCGTGCGCCTGCGCGAAAGCTTTGGGCCGGCTCAGTTGCCACACCGGCACCGTCTCATACAGCTTGATTGCTGCCTGAAAGTAGCGATGATCCTGGCCCATGGCTCGCACCAGTTCCGGCCGGTAGGCGTTGTCGTGCAGCACGGCTATGACTCGCGCCAGCCCCAAGGCCGACAGGTTGGATTGCTCGCCCGCTGGAATTTCATGCAGCAGGTAAATGCAGCCTAGCGGCCGCGCCGCCTGGTCTCCGACTGCGGGCATGGCATAGAACTTGTCCGTTCTGCCAATTACCTCCGCGCCGCGTACGGGTGCGTCCAGATGTTCCAGAGATGCGGCCCACAGCTTCAGCATGCGACCGTCCGGATGCACAGAGTAGGAGCCGTCGTTGCCCCGTGTCAGGCTGCAGACATCGTCGTTCAGCAAGGGGTAGCCCCGGTCTGAGAGCATGGCTGCAAGCGTGGATTTACCTGCGCCCGATTCACCACAGAACAGCATTGCTCGGCCTCTGACACTGACGGCGCTGGCGTGCAGCACCATGCTGCCGCGTTGCTGCAGAAGTGTCGCAAAACAGATGCCGGTCAGGTGCAGCGGCAGCAGCCCGGGATCGCAGCCGGGCGCCGTCTCATACAGCAGATCTGTCCCGTTTCGCATCAGGAAGCGTCCGATGTCCGGCACGCGAAAGCGGAAGACAGCCCCATCGGTCTCCGGTAACGTATCTTCCGCGGATGGCAGGTTGCACCTGCGTATGGAGATGTCTGCAGCCGTGTCAAAGGGATGCGGTATCGCGGACGGCAGTTCCACGTCAGACTGCACGTGCAGCCCGGAGATCAGGTAGCGGAAGATCGAAGCTGGAGACTCGGCAACAGGTTTCATGCGGGAAAGTGCTGCTCAACAAAGAAGGCGTAATCCAGCAACTGGGCCAGAAAGGGTAGGGCGGTCAGGGCTGGGTGGGTGCCTGGGTCTGTCACCTTGTCCGGTAGTGGAAGCGCCCGCAGCACGGCTTTCGCCTCTTCCATCCTAAACAGGTTGCTGACAACGGGGTTGGCCGCAAGCTCTTCCACTCTGCGCAGCACGCGATCACGCTCCGCCGCAAAGTGGTACGGGACCTTCGGCAGGGAGCGGAACTTTGAGTGCCGCCACTGCACGGCAGGCGGCAGCACGCCTTCCATCGCCTCGCGGAACAGCCGCCGCTTCCAACCGGCATGGATGTGCCAGACGGGCGGCATGCTCAGGGCAAACTCCACCACACGGCGGTTCAGCAGGGGGAAGCAGAAGGCCATGCCGTACCGGGCCCCAATGGCCGCAAAACGGGCTGTTCGAAAGCTTAGGTGGCCGTTGTGCAGCAGGGCCGCCTGCACCTTTGCCGTATCGGCCTCGGTTTCGACAGGATCGGCAGGTCCCGCGAGTATAAGCAGATCGGGCGATAAGAAGGCTGCCATTGATGGTCCTGCCGTGCGATGTCTTCCGGCAAGGCCGCGCAGACGGTTGGTTGTCTTCGCCGAGAGCAACGGCCCGGCAACGTCACCCAGCAGCATGTGCCGCAGGCGGAATCCGCGTTCGCGCCGCATACCGCGCAGTTGCTTCAACAAGTAAACCCATTGGCCCTGGCGGAACGAAGCGGCGAACGCTCCACGGCCGTTGAATGTGATCCCCTCATCGCCCCCCCATCCGGACAGCACGACGGACGCGCCGCGACGGCTGCTATCGAGGCAAACAGCATTCTCCGGCGAACCATGGGAAAGCACCAGCGGCGCATCCGGGTTCCACTGGTCCGCAAGCCAGTCAGGCGAGAACACCGACTCAATGGATTGCCACGCAATGCCGGGCTCCTGCTGCAGAACGGCATCCACGTAGGGCCGTTCTCCCTCCATAGGTAGCCCCGGCCATGTCTCGCTAAGAAAGGAATAGGCCAGCAGTTGCCGTTGGCTGGTTTGCAAAGATCGGGATGCAAGGACGCACAGGGCCGACGAATCCAGGCCACCGCTAAGGTGCGCAGCGACCGGTCCCGTACTGCCGAGTGACGCGTCCACCGCCTTCTGCAGCAGGTCTCGCAACTGCAGAGCAGCCGCCTCCCGCGTGCAGCGGAGGGGCGGCCTCGGCGCTGCACGCCAGTAGCAAGATGCACGTTCGCGCCCGGCAGAAATCTCCACCGTATGGCCTGGAAGCACATTGCGTATGCCTTCAAACAGGGTGGCGGCGGCGTCAGGAACATTGAGGAGTTCCCGCGCAAACTGCTGCCGGTCGAGCGTACGGCCTACCAGGCCGCTGGCGAAGATGCCCGAAGGCAGCGATCCAAAGACCAGATGCCGGCCCGGCAGATAGTGGTAGCACAGCGGCCTGACGCCAAGGGCATCGCGCGTCAGTGACAGCTTCTTTTCAACAGGCGACCACTGGGCCACCGCCAGGTCCCCAATAATGGCCGCAGCGGCTTCGTCCATGCGCAGGGCGCAGATCGTGTCAGGATCGGTTATGTTCTGCGGCAGGTTACGGGTTTGCCGCAGGGCATAGCCCTCGTCGAGCCTCGCGTCCGCAACGGTGACCAGTCCGGATGCGTGCGGCGCAATGGGTTGAGCTGGGTTAGTCTCCCCAAAACTGAGGAAGCCTAGCCCCACGGCACCGCCTGTCCATACCTCTCTGGTACCCGGCATAACAGGCGATTGCATCGCATCGCACATGGCCTGCAGAACGGTATGGGAAACCGGTTCGCCGCTGATGTTCCATAAACCGCAGATGAGCCTCATGCGCTGCGCTCAAGTTCTTCTTCCGCGATTTTGCCCAGGGGTGAGCGGCCAAGCGGTTCGAAGTCCATCTGCTGGCCCATGGTGCCCCAGCCTGAGTTCGTCTCCAGCAGCACCGGACCGTCCGGCGTGACCACCACGTCCCAGCCCAGAGAAGCAAAGGCAGGAAAGGCTTGCCGATGCGCATGCAACACAAGCTCGCGGCTTTCAGTCCAGCAGGGGAGCACCCTGCCGACCAGGCGCTCTCCCGTATCCGGGTGAGTCGTTGTCTCGTCGCTGCCGGCAAGCGACACCCTTGCGATCGCGCCCGTATGGAGGTCCGGCACGCAGCCCAAGGCACCCGCAGTCGACTCAGCAAGACCCTGAGGCAAAGCCACGCTGGATCCGATCAGTGTGCAGGTACCGGCACGGTCCAGAACCGTGACCATGCGTAGGACCACGGCTGCGCCGTTGGTCAAGCCGTTCATTTCAGGATGGTTCAGCAACGGCTCCTGAACGATGCAGGCACTTCGACGAAGCAGGTCCGCCCATTCAGACGTTGTAAGGAGGTCGCTTCCAGCCTGCCATGTGCTGGCGTTTGTCCTGTGCCACAGCCTGCAGCCGTGCCCCCCGCTGCCGCTTGCCGGCTTCACCCAGAGCCCCGATGCAGTCCAGCTTGCCGGATCGCTGCCGCTGATCTGCGCGCCGGCACGGAACTCCCCCAGCACCGCCGCATGCGGCAGGCCTTCGCGGAGGCAGATGGCTGCGAAGCGGGCCTTGTCCTGTACGTCGCGGTTGTCGGCACCGCGATTACGGTTCAGCCACTGCATGGCGGGCTGGTCCATCCAGTACAGGTAGTCGCCGGATTGCCTTCGGACCGCCGGATCGGTGAAGCCGAACAGCACGTATTCTACGGGAGGGATATTACGAAAAAGCGCTGCGGCGTACATGGGAAAGAACTCGCTCCAGCCGACCTGCACGCCAAACTTCGGCAGATGCCGGATTGCGCTAACGATGCCGGGAAACGTGGCGAGAGGGTACAAAGATACACGGAAAAGCGCGATTGCGATGCGTTTTGCAAGGGTTAATTGCCGGTATTTCTCTCCAAAAGCCCGCCTGCGCAGCTGCTCAACAGCAGTCCTGGGGGGCATTAAAGGCTGCGGAAACCCCCTTGTAGCGTGCGCAAATAGGCGCTGAAAACGACTCATACCGTGCTACTGATTCTAGTCCTTTAGCCCGTTCTCTCATCTACAGGGCACGGTGAAAGACGCCAAGACTTCCCAGCGCAACATTTTTGGTGTATTTATATACTAATGGAGTAGGAAATACTTCATCCGGAGCCACATGGACATGAACAACAAGAAGACATGGACCCTACCTGAGATTACCGCTGTAGAGCAGATGAGCGCGGCACAGGTCGCGGGCTACCCAATGGGCCTGCCGAAGACCTCAAGGCTTGACAGCGAAGGCATCTACCAGGGCGGCAACAGCTAACCCTATTACCTGCAAGATCATTACAACGTCAGACCTCTCCGGTCTGACGTTTGTTTTTGCCTCAGTTTCCTGCTTGATGTATCCATTCCTGAGCCGATGAATCAAACAGATGTGCTATTCTGTGCCTCGGTGGAGAAGTGCGCCTTTGTGGTCCGGTCCTGATACGGCCGGTAACCTTGCGCCTGCGGTCTTAGATACCGCGCCTATGCTCTCTCCTCCCATGCACAATCAGCATCCATATAGGGAGTCGTGTCTGCGCCCAAAAGTTGGCGCGCCGTCCCGTGTGCACACTTTAGGATTCAGGGAGCCGGACCGTGGCTGAAGAAATTGACAAGTACGAAGAAGATGTAGACCGGATGATTGATACCGGCAAGGAAAAGGGATACCTCACGTATGGCGAGGTGAACGACCTGATCCCCGAGGGCATTACCTCGGCCGACGATCTGGACGATCTGCTGACCACCATCAACACCCAGGGCATCGATGTCCTCAGCGGCGACGACAAGTTTGAGAGCCGCGATAAGTACAGCGAAGAGTCCGAGGAAAACGACGATGTCGAGTTGGACCTGACGCCGGGCCAGCTTGAGAAGACGAACGATCCCGTCCGCATGTACCTGCGCGAAATGGGCACGGTTCCGCTGCTGACCCGCGAAGGCGAAGTCGAAATTGCCAAGCGCATCGAGCGCGGCCAGATGCGTGTAATGAAGGCGATTTCGCGCTCATCCATCGTCATCCGCGAGATCATCGCGCTGGGCGAAGACCTGAAGCGTGGCGTCCGCAACGTGAAGGAAGTGGTCACGTTTGACGAAGAAGAGCTGACTGAAGAGGTTGTTGCCTCGCGCGTCAAGGCCACCGTCAAGCGCATCGACGCGCTGACCAAGCACCACTCTGCCGCACTTGAGGCCGAGGAAAAGCTCGCCGAAGGCAAGGTCAAGACGCAGAAGGAGCAGCGCAAACTGCGCTGGTCGGCCGGCCGCGAACGCGTCAAGGTCACGCGCATCGTCCGTGAGCTGAAATACACCAACAACGAGAAGAAGCGGCTACTCGACAAGGTCAACAAGACCGTTGACGGCATGCGCACGCTCGAGCGCCAGATCAAGTCGCTGGACACCAAGTTCGACGCCTCGAAGTCTGAGGAGCTGAAGAAGGAATACCGCCGCCAGCAGAAGAACTGCCGCACCGACCTGGAGCGCCTTGAGAGTGAAGCCGGCCTGACCGTCGACATCCTGAAGCGTACCCAGCGCGAAATGGTGCAGGGCGATATGGACGCGGAGCGCGCCAAGCGCGAGCTGATCGAGGCTAACCTGCGCCTCGTCGTCTCCATCGCCAAGAAGTACACCAACCGCGGCCTGCAGTTCCTCGACCTGATCCGGCTACAAGTTTTCGACTTACGCCACGTGGTGGATTCGGCAGGCGATCACCCGCGCCATTGCCGACCAGGCACGCACCATCCGCATCCCGGTGCACATGATCGAGACCATCAACAAGCTCATCCGCACCTCGCGTCAACTGGTGCAGGAGCTTGGCCGCGAAGCATCCTCGGAAGAGATCGCCAAGCGCATGGATATCCCTGTCGCAAAGGTCCGCAAGGTCCTGAAGATCGCGCAGGAACCCATCTCGCTCGAAACGCCCATCGGTGAAGAGGAAGATTCGCACCTTGGTGACTTCATTGAAGACCGGATGGCCGTATCGCCTTCTGACGCGGTCATCAGCGTCAACCTGAAGGAGTACACCTCGCAGGTGCTGCGCACCCTGACGCCGCGTGAAGAGCGCGTCATCAAGATGCGTTTCGGCCTGGAAGACGGATCGGAGCATACGCTGGAAGAGGTCGGCCAAAGCTTCCAGGTAACGCGCGAACGCATCCGGCAGATCGAAGCGAAAGCTCTACGCAAACTGCGGCACCCCAGCCGCAGCCGCAAGCTGAAGGCATTTGTGGATGGTGTGAAGGAGTTCTAAATCTGTCAGCACCGACGAAAGGCCCTGCGAACGCGGGGCCTTTTGCGTGTCTGCCCTGTCGTGGACTTTTGCGGTGACGATGATGGGCTATTTCTTCACATCGCCGCCCAGTGCAATGACGATGTATTTCGCGGTCCCGTTGCCCACGTTACGCACGGTGTGTTGCGTTCCGTAAGCCACGTAGATCATGTCGCCCGGGCCTGCCGTCTCTTCGCGCCCGTCGTGTACGAAGGCCAACGTGCCCTCGCGGACAAGGAACAGCTCGGAATGCTGGATGGCATGCAGCGGGTTGGGCTTTATTCCGGCGGCCTGTGCTGATTCATGCACGGCGACCGCTTCGCCCGTGGCCAGCGTGACGTGCAGAATGTCGCGGCTGCGGCCGCCATTTGCCATGGTGCGGGTGCTGCCTGCATCAGACCGGAACACCTGCGACGTAATGGGATCGCCGGTGCCTGTTCCCTGGACTGCCTGGCCATGGGCCAGTCCCAGGTCGCACGCCGTGAACAGCATAAGGTAAGCGAAAGCTTTCATACAGCATGGTAGCCGGAAAGACGAGCGCGCGACGGAACAAACGCGCCGGTGCAGCCGTATGCTGCACCATGCTGCGTCTTCCGCGCCTGCCTGCATTACTTATTGCATCGCTTCTGCTTGCAGCGCCTGTGTGGGCGCAGCAGCCGCTCCAGTTTGAGGTGGCTTCCATCCGGCCTCATGCGGGCAGTGCCGACGACCCGTCAAACCGGCGCTTTGAACCGGGCGGCCGCTTCGTTGCCACCGCCACGTCCGTGCGCACGCTGATCCGCATGGCGCTGGGTACGGACGACAATCGCATGACCGGCACCCCTGCATGGATCGACCACGAGCTTTTCGACATTTCCGCTGTCACAGCCAGCCATTCCGAGCCAGCCACGCCGGAGCAGTTTCAGCAGGTGATCCTGTCGCTGCTGCGCGAACGGTTCCAGTTCCTCTACCACTCCGAGC
>CAXUEW010000110.1:8860-10378 GCA_964250115.1 uncultured Terriglobus sp. | reverse complement strand
AAGATCGTCAAGAACAAGGTGGCCGCACCCTTCCGCGAGGCAGAGTTCGACATCCTGTACGGCGAAGGCATCTCGCGCGAAGGCGACGTGCTTGATCTTGCGGTGGTGCAGAATATCGTGGAAAAGAGCGGTGCCTGGTACAGCTACGCAGGCGAACGCATCGGGCAGGGCCGCGAAAACGTCCGCACCTTCCTCAAGGCAAACCCGGCAATCTTCATCAAGATGGATGCAGAATTACGCGAGAAGATGAAGATCGGCACCACCGCCCCGGCACCTATTCCCGCATTGCCACCGGACGGCGAGGCGCGGGCGCAGGAAGCTGTGCGGCCCTCAAAGCGAGGCTAAATCGAACAAAGAAGAGGGCCGCGAAAGCGGCCCTCTTTCGGCAGTGCGGGCATACTTGCCGGCGTTTACGATCGCAGTCTGCGGCGGGCAAAGCCAGGTTCGCCATGCCAGTGCCTTGCAGCATAAGGCTCGAAGGCTCCGGAGTTACAGCGATGGCTCCAAGCAACGCGCCGTCGGGTTCGGGCTGGTGCCAGCGTTCGTTACCGTAGTAGTCAGTGTGTACATTCCAGGTCCGATGGAGTAAGAGCCGAGCGACCTGACTACGTTGAAGAACTGGTCTTGCGAAAGGTAGTTGTTATTTATTGAGAAAACACCCCAGCAGGATTGATGCCACTCGCCTTTGCAATCCAGTTCCGTTGGGACCGCTGCAGGTATATACAGCAGTTCCCGTGCTGAGGTTAACCGTATCGGCCTTCGCAGCAGACGAGAATGCGGACAACAGAGCAAGGGCAGCGCACAGAACAAACTTCTTCATTTTGTTTAATTCCAGATTTTGCGCGCAAGACCGAGGAGTTGTTGGAAGATGCTCGCTCTTGCTTTTGCTTCTGATAAGAGACTGGACTCATCTGCCCGCCTTGAGAAGGAGAGAAAATACCCACCCTCCCCACTCAGGGGCCCCGCCCGGCGCGTAGAACCTTCTTTCGCTGGTTGGCGGACGGCACCGAAAGGGTAGGGATCGCGCTGAGAATGGCTGCATGCACCCCAATGCAGCACGTTATGCTTCATCGTATGCAGAGCGTGAAAGCCATCTATCCGGGCACCTTTGATCCGCCGACCAACGGTCATCTTGATCTGGTCAGCCGCGGTGCCAAGATCTTTGACCACCTGGTGGTTGCGGTGTTGCGTAACTCGGGCAAGGGCACGCCGCTGTTCACCACCGGCGAACGCGTCGAGATGCTGACTGAGGCCACGCGATCCTTTGGCAATGTTTCGGTAAAGACCTTCGACGGGCTGTTGGTAGATTTTGCGCGCACGGAGCAGGCGTCGGCGGTGCTGCGCGGCATCCGCGCCATCTCCGATTATGAGTACGAGTTCCAGATGGCGATGATGAACCGCAAGCTGGACAGCGCGCTGGAAACCGTCTTTATGATGCCCGCGGAAAAGTACACCTACGTTTCGTCGCGGCTGATCAAGGGTGTGTACCAGTTGAACGGCGACATCAGCGAACTGGTG
>CAXUEW010000110.1:0-8850 GCA_964250115.1 uncultured Terriglobus sp. | reverse complement strand
TGCAGGAGAAGAAGGCAGCGCACAATCCTGGACTGGACGGTGAAGTGCCCGGGGCGGTCTAGCTTCTGCCCGACGCCACTTGCGCGAACCGCCGTTCGTATAATGCTTCCAGAAAGTTGGAATAAGAGGCATGGCAGCAGCAGGTTTACAGGGCCGGGTGGCACTGGTCACCGGGGCATCGCAGGGTATTGGACGCGCCATTGCGCTGGAGCTGGCACAAACCGGAGCCGCCGTAGCCATCGCAGCGCGTAATACGGAGAAGCTGGCAGAGGTAAAAGCCGCCATCGAAGCCGCAGGCGGCCAGGCGGAAAGCTTTGTGCTGGACGTCAGCAGTGAAGACTCCATCAAGACCACGGCGAAGGAGGTTGTCGCGAAGCTGGGTGCGGTACACATCCTGGTCAACAACGCAGGCGTAACGCATGATGGCCTGGTGCTGCGCATGAAGTCAGCCGACTGGGACATGGTGCTTGACACGAACTTAAAGGGAGCTTTCCTGCTGACGCAGGCGCTGCTGCAGCCCATGATGAAAGCGCGCTGGGGCCGTATCATCAATATCACCTCTGTCGTGGGTGAGACGGGGCAGGCGGGCCAGGCAAACTATGCCGCGTCAAAGGCCGGCTTGATTGGCTTGACGAAATCCCTCGCACGCGAGTTCGCCAGCCGCAACATCACCGTGAACGCGGTGGCTCCGGGCTTTATTAAGACGGATATGACGCACGCGCTTACGGACGATCAGAAGTCAGCCATGCTGGGCATCGTTCCTCTGGCGCGTGCTGGAACGGTCGCTGACATCGCTGCCGCGGTGCGCTTCCTGGCGAGTGAAGAGGCGGGCTACATCACCGGTCACACACTGGATGTGAACGGTGGCATGTACATGGGATGAACCGCATGACGGGCTCCATCAAGCAGGCAGTTTCGATTCGTCCGGCGATTTGGCCTGCGGACGAAGCGGTAGCCATTAACTTGCTGCAGAATTATGCGGATCACCTTGCCGCAGGGCATGGCGGTGCGGCAGGCATCTGCCTGGAAGGCTACAGTCGTGAACTGGCCAGCCTCGCGCAACTGTGGTCAGCGCCTAACGGTGTTCTGCTGCTTGCCTTTGTCGACGAAAGCCCTGCTGGATGTGTAGCGGTCAAGGTCCGTCACGACCGGCCTGGCAGTTGCGAGATGAAGCGCTTGTGGGTGGAAGGGCATGCACGCGGCCACAGCCTTGGACGCGGCCTGGCTCAGGCAGCCATTGAGTGGGCACGCACGCAGGGCGCATCCAGCTTGCTGCTCGACACGGTACCAGAGGCCATGCCACAGGCTGTGGCGCTCTATCTTTCGCTTGGCTTCCGCGTGACGGACCGGCACAACAGCAATCCAGTACCGGGTCTCCAGTTCCTGCAGCTCGACCTATAAAAGACAGTCGCGCCATACTTCTGCCGCATCTCAGAGCGTGAGAAAACCAGCAGAGTCTGCCGGTCTCTCGCTGGACACGAATCCGCAATGGTTCGCGTAAGAGAGAGGAACATGCAGTTTGTCCTTGTCAGTCATTTCCTTGCTGGATAGCGTGTGATGAATGGCTGACATGCACATCATGATGCCGGTGGCAACGCCGGTAAAAGCAACAGGACCCGCGGCGATGAATATCGGAACGACGATTCGCGGCTACCGTCTGCAAAAAGGCATGTCGCAGGGCGATATTGAGAAGCGCACAGGGCTGCTGCGCTGCTACCTGTCGCGCGTGGAAAACGGCCACACGGTACCGTCGCTGGAGACACTGCAAAAGATTGCCGGCGCGCTCGACCTGCCGATGAGCCAGTTTTTCGCGGACGACCTGACCTCGCGTGATATTGCTTCGCTGCCGCTATCGTCGGATGAGATCCGCTTCCTGTCAGAAGTGCAGCGATACAGCGCGCATCTCTCAGAAATCGACAGAAAGCTGCTTTTGGCGATGGTGAAGAAATTCGCCCAGACTACCCTTACGTAGGCTGTTCTTTAGACAAGGCAGAGCGGCCTGTTAGCGCAATGCCCGTACAAAAGCAGCAAACAGCGCCAGCGTGACAAAAGCACCGGCAAACGTCAGCCGCTGCCGCTCCAGGTAGCGGACGCGCCCACTGGTCATCTGCGACAGCAAGGGCAGGCCCAGCAGCAGGCCGCTGCCGAACCCTCCCAGGTGCGCCATGTTGTCAATGTGCAGCTCATCCAGGCCGATACCGTGCATCAATGGCCGAACCAGCGAGCCTGCACCGATGAGCAGGTTCAACCCTGCAAACGACAGCACCGAGCGCCGGATGGCATGCAGCTCTCGCAGAGGTATACCGGCAAAGCCGGGTCGTGGCTGAGCTAAGCGCTTGTTTGAGAACAGCACGATCAGGATGCCGGCGAGGCCAAATACGGCACCGGAAGCACCCGCGCCCACCTCGCCATACTGACGCTGGATGACGTTGGCTGCCGTCGAAAGCAAATTACCCGCGGCACCCGTCAGCAGGTACACAGAACACACGCCAAAGAAGCCCAGCAACGGTTCACCGATGATGCCCAGATTCCAGAGGCACCACATGTTGGTGGCAAGGTGCACCAGGCCGACATGCACAAACATGGCCGTGACCAGCCGCCACCATTGATGGCCAATAAGAACCTTCTCGGCGTTGTTGGCACCAAAGCGGATCAGGTCCTCCGGGGAGGGCGTCAGCCGGTCGACGCCGGCGTGCACCATCCACAGGTACACGGCGATGTTGATGCCCAGCAGAAGATAGGTGGCAGGTGCCTGGGAGATGCTGCGCATCCGGCTTGGGCGAGAACGAACAGGGGCAGAGGCTGCACGCAACGCCGCCTGTTCCTGCTGCGCGTCGGCAGTGGCAGCGGAGGAAGGCAGGCCCGAACCAAAGGAAGCCATTAGGAAGAGGGTTAGATAACCCGCTCACGGCCCTGCAGCCGGCGCTGCTGAACCGTGTGCGAGATTAATCCGGGGGCGGGCGTCGCAATCGCCACCAGAATCCACATCAGTACGGAGAACAGGAGACCACCAACAGCCACACTTTGCAGCGTCAGCGCCAGGGACAGGTGGCGCATGTGCACTTCCGCAAAGGTGACCTGAGCCCACGGGTCGCGATGCAGAATCATGGTCGCCAGCAGAAAAATAAAAACCGAGACTGTGAAGACAGAAAGCAGCACCAAATCGATGGTGCGATGCAGCCGCTGGCGTGCACGGCAGTGCCTGCACTGCGCAAAGTGCTCGAGGTATGCGCCGCGGACTTCCGGCGAAACTGCCGTCAGGTCATAGCGCCAGCCTGAGAGGATGTCGCCCACCACCTGGTCAGTGCAGCCGTCATCGCTGCCCAGCAGCGCCGCGGCAAAGCCGTGGGCGCGGAGGTCGCGAAGGTAACTGCCAGGCTCGGACTGTGGTGTGCCGCTCGTATTCATCATGGCTTCACGTTCCATCTTAGAGGTTTCTGATGTCCGGAATCCAGTCCCGATTCATGCGCACCCGGTTCATCAACTTCAAACTAGAGGCAAAGGGCGTCCATGGGAGCATCCTGCGGTGCCAGGACGACCCTGTTTCCCAGGAGACTAAGCCGGTCGCCCAGCGCCTGCTCGGCAGCCAGCCGGGCCAGTTCCGGCATGTTGTTGCTCTGGGAAAGGTGCGCCAGCACAACAAAGCGAGCACCGCCGTCGTAATCCCGCGTCAGAAACTCGGCCGCCGCAGCGTTGGACAGGTGGCCCACGCGGGAGAGCACGCGCTGCTTGACGCTCCACGGGTACGGACCGTCCCGCAGCATCTCCAGGTCGTGATTGGACTCGATCAGAAGCACATCGCAGTTCTTCAGCGCCAGCTTTACGTTTTCCGGTACGTAGCCGAGATCGGTGGCAAACCCAAACCGCAGGCCTTCCGCGCAGAACACAAAGCCGCACGGATCTGCCGCATCGTGCGGAATGGTGAACGGCAGGATGTCAATGTCGCCAATGGAGAGATGGCGACCCGCCCGGAAGAACTCGGCCGCTGGCAGGAAAGTTGGGTTGTCACGCAGGCTCTGGCGCATGACCGGGTCGGTATCTTCGCAAAGGTCGTCGGCAACTGCTGCGTTATCTGGCGGTATGTCCGCGGGATCAGTCGTAGCACCCGCCTCTCGGGGTTCGCTCAATTCGGATGCGGCGTCCACATCCACGTCGTAGGCAAAAAAGTTTTCGTCGGGCGCGTCGGCATCTTCGCGCGACGCCGTAGCGATCTGGTGAGCCATCGCCTGAGCCTCGAGCCGCTTCTGCTTTTCGCGCCGGGTCTGTTCCAGCCACTGACGGTAACCAAGGTTGGTACGCGGCGTCATCTGCCGCACCCAGGCCCTGTGCGTTGCTTCCGTGAAGTAGACGGGGATGCCCAGCCTTCGTGCCAGCACGGGCAATCCGCTGACATGGTCCGCATGTTCATGCGTGATAAGGATGGCGTCCAAGTGCTCGGCATCTTCACCGGCAGCCGCCATGCGACGCATTAGTTCGCGGCACGAAAGGCCCGCATCGACCAGGATACGTGTCTTCGAAGATGCGATGACTGCGCTGTTGCCCTTGGACCCCGAGGCGAGAACCGTCATGCGCATCATGTGGAACAGTTTACTAATGTGTAACGTGGATTACGAGGTCGTAACTAGCTTGGTTCTCGCTACTTTGAAGTGGGTTCGCGCAGTGGTGCCAGAAACTTCACCGTACTTTTCATCACGACCTGGTTGTTCTGGTTGTAGGTCTGCGTGTAAATGGTGACCAGGCCCAGCTCGGGCCGCTTTTGCGAGCGCCGCAGACCGACCACTTCCGATTCTGTTCTGAGCGAGTCGCCCGGCCGGACGGGTTCGGTCCATCGGATTTCCTCTACACCCGCGCCGATCATGCCGCCGTGTACCTTGATGGTCTCAACGCGGAGCCGCATGACAATGGCCGCGGTCAGCCAGCCGGATGCGGCAAGCCCCTTGAAAAATGAGCTTTTCCCTGCAGCCTCATCCAGGTGAAAGGGCTGCGGATCGTACTTTTCGGCGAATTCGGTAATCTCCTGCGCGCTGACCTTGACCGTGGTGCTGGACATGAACTTCTGTCCCAAAGAGAAATCTTCAAAATAAAGTTCGTCTGCCATAGAAAGTGCTCCAATCTCAACCGATATAGATGCGTGCATGCTCTAAGGTGAGCCTGGTGGAAATTCGACGGTGCGCAGCGAAGCTCACCAGGAATGCCTCCTCTACGCTTTGAGCGCGGCATTGACCACTTCCCTGGCCTCTTCCTGAATTTGCTTCAGATGCACCTCGTCGACGAAGCTTTCCGCGTAGATCTTGTAGACATCTTCCGTGCCGGATGGACGGGCTGCAAACCAGCCGTTGGCGGTGGCGACCTTCAAGCCACCGATGGCTGCCCCGTTCCCCGGAGCGTTAGTCAGCACCTGCGTGATGGGTTCCCCGGCGAGTTCCTTTGCCGTGACGGCAGCCGGGGACAGCTTCGACAGTTTCGCCTTTTCGTCTGTGGACGCGGGTGCGTCGATACGCTGGTAGACGGGGTTGCCGTAGCGCTGCGTCAGCGACCGGTACAGTTCGCCGGGATCCTTGCCGGTGCGGGCCGTCATCTCGGCGGCCAGCAGGCCCATGATGGGGCCGTCCTTGTCGGTGGACCAGGCACCGCCGTCCATGCGCAGGAACGATGCACCCGCGGACTCCTCGCCGCCGAAGCCCAGTGAGCCATCGCTCAGCCCAGTCACAAACCACTTGAAGCCTACCGGCACCTCAAGCACCTTGCGGCCGATGCCCGCGCCTACACGGTCGATCATGGACGACGACACCAGCGTCTTGCCGATAGCCGCTTCGGCCTTCCATCCGGGACGGTTCGCAAACAGGTACTCGATGGCCACCGACAGATAGTGGTTCGGGTTCAAGAGACCGCTTGATTTCGCCACGATGCCATGGCGGTCGTGGTCGGTGTCGCACGCCCAACTGACGTCAAAACGATCCTTGTTGTCGATCATGCCGTGCATCGCAAATGGCGACGAGCAGTCCATGCGGATCTTGCCGTCCCAGTCGATGTGCATGAAGCGAAAGGTGCCGTCGACGATGGTGGAAAGCACCTCGAGCGGCAGCTTGTACTTTTCGGCAATGCGCTGCCAATAGTAGACGCCGGCACCGCCAAGCGGATCGACGGCGAGCTTCAAGCCGCTGGTTGCAATGGCCTGCATGTCCACTACGTCGCTTAGCCCCTCGACATACTCGGTGATGTAATCGTGCTTCTGTGTCGTGCCTGCCTTCAGCGCTTGCGCAAACGGCATTCGCTTGACGCCTGCGAGCTTTGCCTTCAAGAGATCGTTTGCGCGGTCCTGCACCCACTTGGTGACGTCGGTGTCGGCGGGGCCGCCGTTGGGCGGGTTGTACTTGAAGCCGCCGTCTTCGGGCGGGTTGTGCGACGGCGTGATGACAATGCCGTCTGCGAACCCCTCCTTGCGATCCTTGTTGTAGACCAGGATCGCGTGCGACAGTGCCGGTGTGGGGGTGTACCCGTACTGCCCGCCCGTTTCAGCCGTTCCGCTGTCGATGCGCGTGGCAATGCCGTTCCCTGCCAGAACCTCCAGTGCGGTACGGAGGGCCGGCTCGGAGAGCGCATGGGTGTCCATGGCCAGAAACAAAGGGCCGGTGATGCCTTTTCCGGCACGGTATTCGCAGATGGCTTGGGTGATCGCGAGAATGTGGTCTTCATTGAACGCGGTCTTCAGCGACGAGCCACGGTGGCCGCTGGTGCCGAAGCTGACGCGCTCCGCCGGGTTTTCCGTATCAGGATGTAGCGTGTAGTAGGCGGAGATCAGCCTTGGCAGATCGGTCAGGCAATGCGGATCCGGCAGCTTGCCGGCGTTGGGGCTGTTGCTCATGGTGCTTTCCTCGTCGCGCCGGAAGGTTACCCGCTGCGCAAGACCGAAGTCTATCGCGTGTTACGTCTTTTGAGGTCAAAGCCGGTTCCATCGCCGTCAGATGGTGACGAGGAGGTTCCGCAGCCTCTACAATGAAACCTCTCCTGATGGGTGACAAATCAGCGCTGCTGGATATCACAAGCCGCGCAATTTCCGCCGAATAGCGTCTGCTGCTGCCGTTGATCGCCATGTTCATGCTGGATGTTCTGCCGAGTCGTTGGTACCTGCGCTGCCTGGCCCTGGCTGTAAGCCTGCCTGCCATGCTGATGGGTTTCCCTGCCGCCGCGCAGACCGGCACGCTGGCTGCGGATACGGCTGTGACCAGCGTCCACCCTTCGACGAACTATGGCGCACTTAGCAATCTGTATGTCAGCAGCACCAGCACGGCCCTGCTGCGATTCGACTTGAGCACGCTGCCTGCGGGCGCACGCGCAGCAGATGTGAATCGCGCAACCCTCCGAGTCTTTGCGAATCGCGTGAACATCCCCGGTGTCATCACCGTTGCGGCGGTCAGCGGCGCGTGGAACGAGTTGGCGGTAACGGCGCAGACGTTGCCGCCGGTAGGCAATGCCGTGGAAGTCTTTCCGGTCACGGATGAGAACCAGTTCATCACGGTCGACGTTACATCGCTGGTGCAGGCCTGGCTGACGACGCCTGCAAAGAACTTCGGTCTCGCCCTGACGGCATCCACCGCCGACGCCGTGTTCGACAGCAAGGAGAACGATGTCACGGCACATGCCGCGCAGTTGGAGATTGCGCTGTCCACAGGCGAAGCCGGACCGACAGGACCCGCGGGGCCGCAGGGGCCGAAGGGCGATACGGGAGCAACCGGACTAAGGGGGCTGGCCGGTCCGCAGGGGGCACCCGGCAATAACGGGGCTCAGGGTCCGCAAGGCATTCAGGGTCCTAAGGGAGACAAGGGCGATCCTGGAACCGGTTCTGGCCTCCAGTTCGAGGGCACTTACAGCGCAGGCACAAGTTACGCGAAGAACAATGTCGTTACCTATGCGAACGCAGCCTGGGTGTCCCTTCACGACAGTAATTACAGTCAGGTGCCCGATGCCTCAGCCGCCGATTGGAGCCTGCTGGTCCCTGCGGCAACATCGACCGGCACGGGCAGCATACCCGCGAGTGGACTTGCATACGCGGGTGCCTACACCGCCACAACGAACTACAGCACCAACCAGGTAGTCACTTTTCAGGGTGCGGCCTGGGTATCGCTGCACGACACGAACCACGGCAACACGCCAGCCAATTCGCCAAACGATTGGGCCGTGATGGTGCCTGCGGCGACAGGCACCGGCACGACCACCGTGATCAACGGTCTGGTTTATGAGGGCGTTTACGCGTCTACCGCGAATTACGCGACCAACCACGTGGTCACGTGGCAGAGCGCAGCATGGGTTTCCCTGCACGACAGCAATCATGGCAATGCTCCTAACAGCTCTCCGAACGATTGGGCCGTGCTGGTGCCTGCTTCGACCAATCCGGCCAGTATCACGACGATCATCAACGGCCTGCTGTTCGACGGCACGTATGCTTCCACCGCAAACTATGCGACCAACCACGTGGTCACATGGCAGAACACTGCGTGGGTGTCGCTGCACGACAGCAACCATGGCAACACGCCCAGCGAGTCGGTTCAGGACTGGGCCGTGCTTGTGCCCGCAGCGGTTGGCCTACCCGGCGCGACTGGCCCCAAAGGAGACATGGGCGCAACCGGCCCCCAAGGCGAGCGTGGCTACACAGGAGACACAGGCCCGCAGGGAGATCGCGGTGCGGTAGGCGCAACGGGCAGGCCGGGCTTTGTCTACCAGGGTGTCTATGCCTCCGCCACCAACTACACGGCAGGCGATGTGGTGTTGTGGCAGGGTGGATCGTGGGCGTCGCTGCACGACAGCAACCATGGCAATCCACCGTCGCGCTGCGGCAGCATCCTCAATTAC
>CAXUEW010000109.1:677-10385 GCA_964250115.1 uncultured Terriglobus sp. | reverse complement strand
GCCGCTTGCGTCCAGCGTTACGGCATTAATGGCGGCGATGTTCTTGATGCTGCGGTGTTCCAGGTTCAGCGCAAAGTCGCTGCCCTGCTTGCGCACCGGGCCGCTCAAGTCGAACCCATAGCGCTGCTTGCCCAGCGTTCCCTTGCTGATGGAGAACGGATCGCGCGCGTTCAGTGCGGAGCCGCCATACGTAAAGAACAAACTGCCGTGGTAGCGCGGTTGGCCCGGCTTGGTGTACACCTCAACGCGGCCACCGGTGTAAGGCGGTTCCTGGTACTCTGCCGCAAATAAATCCGGGTTGATCTTGATGTACGCGATGGATGACTTGGGCGGCAGGCGGCTGGCACCTTGAAAGCCGTCGACCGTGATCAGCGTGTTGTCCGGTGTGCCGCCCGCACCGGCAGCCAACTGCTGCAACTCTCGCAGCAGGTCGTCAGGATCGTCCGCCAGCGCCTTGAGATCGTCGCCAGAAAGCGTACGGGCGATCCCTGTTTCAGTCTTGTCCACGCCGCGTGCGGCACCCGCATCCACATCAATGGTCTGGTTCACCGCCTCAGGCCGCAGCACAATGGCCAGATCGCCTGGCTTGCGGCTCGCAGGCAGTTCCAGGTCGAAGGCTGCGAAGCTTTCCGCCGTCACATGCAGCCGATGCGCACCCGCAGACACGCATGGAAAGGCAAAGTGGCCATTTCCTGCAGTGTGCGTCAGGTCACCGCCATCCAGCGTTACCGCCGCTTCTGCGACTGTTGCGCCGGTTGTATCTCGCGCCATGCCGGCCAGCGGTGCGCCGTTGGTGCAGGGCGCGGGATCGTCGCCGCGCATCGCAGCGTCGGCATGACTGAGGACGTGCGGGAGCATGAGCGCTGCCATGGAGGCAGCGGCGCGAAGATGCTGGATCATATTGCTGTCCTTGTGGAGCCTTGTTTGCTTACTGACAGATACGCAAAGATCGAATCGCTGGAATGCGAACTCTTCGACTCGCCATGCATTCGTTCTGAAGAGCGTTACGCAAGGCGGCGAACGATGGTTCCGCACCTCGCAAAAGAAAGTTACGCACCCGTTGCAGCGGTACGAAGGGAGCACTTACCTGAGCACGATACCCTCAGACTTACATGCCAATCCTTTCGCTTGCCACTGATGACGATGATCTGGTCCGAGGACGCGCACGCGTTGGCGAAGCGGAGATCACGGTCTGCACCGACGGCACCTGCCGCTTCGACGGCGGCGCGATGTTCGGCGTGGTGCCGAAGACGCTGTGGTCAAAGAAGGTGCAGGCGGACGAACTGAATCGCATCTCCATTGGCCTGAACTGTGTTGTTGTTCGCATCGGCGGCAAAACCGTGCTGATCGAGACCGGTTTCGGCAACAAGATCGCGCCGAAGCTGAAAGACATCTACGCCACACAGGAGCGGCTGCCCGCATCATTGGCTGTGGCCGGTGTCACGCCGGAACAGGTGGACCTCGTCATCAACACGCACTTGCACTGGGACCACTGCGGGTGGAACACCACGCTGGATGCCGATGGCCAGCCGCAGCCGTTCTTTCCGAACGCCGAGTACATCGTGCACGCCGGCGAGGTGGAGCACGGCCGCAGGCAGTGGGAGCGCGACCGCGTCAGCTACGTCGCCGCAAACTACGAACCCATGATCGCGAGCGGACAGATGCGGTTGATCGACGTTGCTGAAGCAGACATCTGCCCAGGCATTCGCTTGGAGTGCTTTCCCGGTCACACGCAGCAGTTGATGGGTGTCCACATTGAGAGTGGGAACCAACACGCATGTTTCATCAGCGACCTGATCCCCACAACAGCGCACCTCGACGTAGGTTGGGCTATGGGTTTTGACCTCGATCCGCTGCGCACGATTGAAGAGCGTAAGCGCTTCTACGCACGGGCGGTGCCTGAACGGTGGCTGGTACTGTTTCCGCACGACCACCAGATTCCCATGGCTCACCTGCAGAAAGGCGAAAGAGGGATATCAACAGCTAGCGAAATCCGCGCTGTATCCGATTAACATGGTGGCTGCATGTCAGCCACACGCTTATGATTGCCCAGGATTTCCCCACGATCGATACGGAAGCGCAAAGGCGCGGTTCCCTCCTGCGCGATCTTCAGCTGATGGACGCCTCGCCCGATCCTGAGTTCGAAGAACTGCTTTCGCTTGCCGCCACCATCTGCGGGAAGACCATGGGTACGGTGACGTTGCTGGATGAAACCACCCTGCTGATCAAGGCACAGCTTGGCCTGGACGCACCGCCGACCGTTCCGATTGGCAGGTCCTTATGCCAGTACACCGTTCGTGGCACCAGCCTGTTGATGGTGGAGGACCTTTTCACAGACAATCGCTTCGGGCAGTCCATGGCCTGGCGCGAGGAGACCGGTATCCGTTTCTACGCGGGCATGCCCCTGTTCAGCGACAGCGGCCTGGCACTGGGCGCACTCTGCGTCATGGATACCCAGCCCGCAACGCTGACCCCGGAGCAGCAGCGTGCACTGCAGATTCTCGGCAGGCAGGTAAGTCACCTGATCCAGATGCGCATACATACAAGAGTCATGGAGCACATGGTCGAGGAACGTGACCGCGCCCAGAAGATGTTTGAAACCGTCCTGAATCACGTTCCTGTCAGCATTTACCTGAAAGACAGCCACGGGCGTTTTCGCTTCTACAACCAGAGCATGGCTGACCGCTTCCACGTCGATCGCGAAGCCTGGATTGGTAAGACAAACTTTGATCTGTGGCGTCCCGATGCAGCAAAGGAAATGGACCTTGTTGAGCGTGCGGTTCTGCAGTCCGGCGTCGCAAGTGAAAGCTTCATCACGGTGCCGGCACCAGACGGGACGGACAGCCACTGGAAGAGTCACAAGGTTCCATGCCTAAATGGTTACGGCGAAACGATGCTGGCCTGCTGCTCCATCGATCTTACCGAACAGATGCGCCGCGAAGTAGAACTGCAGAGCATGCGTGACGAACTACAGGAAGCCAACGGCAAGCTGAGTTCGCTGGCGCTGACCGATGCTCTCACAGGCCTGTGGAATCGGCGCGCTTTCGATGCGAGGCTGGAGACCGGCATCATTGCAGCACACCGCAGCAGGCAACCCATGACGCTGATGCTGATCGATGTGGATCACTTCAAAGGCGTCAACGACAAGTTCGGGCATCCTTACGGCGACTGCGTCCTTAGGGAAATTGCGATAATCCTGAACCGCGTGAAGCGCGCTGAAGATGTAAGTTGCCGGTTTGGCGGCGAGGAATTTGCCATTCTGCTGCCCAGTACGGGTGTGCCCGCGGCCGGCAATCTGGCGAATCGCTTGTTGAACGCCACCCGGCATCACTCATGGCCAAAGGTGCCGGTCACCGTAAGTATCGGCATTGCCATGTGCACTGACAAAGATTCTTCGGACGACCTGTTGAATAATGCAGACGCAGCCCTGTACCAGGCGAAACGCGAGGGCAGAGACCGTGCCGTTACGTTCGGGAAAAACGCTTAGCCTTACTCGATTGTTACCAGCTTCGTCTTTTTCCCCAGCTTGACGGTCAGGGTTATAGGTAGATCGATGTCGAGGATGTGGAGCTGAGCAGCCGTCGTAACGATCGGCTCACGCTGCAAGCGGGTCTCGACGACCTTTACAGCGTTCTCCGAACGCTTTCGGCGCGCCTCGGCCATGCTCGTGGCCAGTTCCGCTCCGACCAGTATCTTATCCAATAAGATGAGGTTCTCTGCACCCGCAGCGGCGACGCGATCCCGATGCAGCGTAATGCGCTCCGTGTCTTCGCTGATGCCGCCTTTTTGAAACTGAGTGGACCAGTTTTCCTGCGCACGCAGCGCGGCATCTTCCGAGGAGAAGCCTGCGGTGATGGTGCGTGCCATACCTTTTTTGGCTTCCATCGGGTGCAACGTTCCTCCGTCGACGGCTGCACGCATGCTGTCGATCTCGCTCTGCGGCAGGTCCGTCAAAAGCGTCCAATAACGCCACATCAGGTCGTCGCTTACCTGCATCAGCTTGCCGAACATCTCGAACGGCGGTTCATTGACGCCGATAGCGTTGCCCAGCGATTTCGACATCTTCTGCACACCGTCAAGGCCTTCGATGAGCGGCATCATCAAGACAATCTGCTGCGGCTGCCCTGCCTTGCGCTGTAGTTCGCGGCCCATTAGAAGGTTGAACAACTGGTCGGTGCCGCCAAGCTCGACATCGCTCTCCAGCATGACGGAGTCGTAGCCCTGCGCCAGCGGGTACAACAATTCATGCAGCGAGATATCCTCCTCTGCCCGGAAGCGGTTGCCGAACTCCTTGCGATCCAGCATCTGCGACAGTGTGACCTTTGCAGCAAGGCCGATCATGCCGGCGTATCCTAGCTTGTCCAGCCACTCGGAGTTGTAGCGCACCTCGGTCTTTTCGTGGTCGAGGATGCGGAACACCTGCTCCTGATAAGTCGTCGCATTTTCGGCGATCTGCTCGCGTGTCAGCGGCTTGCGCGTCTGGTTCTTGCCGGTGGGGTCGCCAATCAGCGCGGTCGAATCTCCGATCAGAAAGATGACCGTGTGGCCCAACTGCTGAAAGTGGCGCAGCTTACGCATCAGCACGGTGTGGCCCAAATGGAGGTCCGGCGCGGTGGGATCAAAGCCTGCCTTGATGCGCATGGGCTTGCCGGTGGCGGCGGACTGCTGAATGCGCTTCGTCAATTCTTCAAGCGGGATGATTTCAGCCACGCCTTTGGTGATGAGGTCGAGCTGTTCCTCTAAAGGTGGAAAGGGGGCGTGCGATGGGTTGGACATAGACATCTCAAGTATAGAAGTGGCAAAGAAAAGCGATTCAGCGAGTCGGCAAGCCAGCACACATGCACCCAAGGTGTGTGCCACATGCGGTCGCACCATCGAATGGCGTAAGAAGTGGGAGCGCGACTGGGACAACGTCAAGTTCTGCAGTGATGCGTGCCGCAAGCACAAGCCAGGCGCACGCGATGCCGCCCTGGAAGCAGCCATCCTGCGGCTGCTGCACGAACGTGGTGCGGGTAAAACCATCTGCCCCAGCGAAGCCGCGCGCACAGTGGCAGGCGACGGAAAGCTGTCCGGCGATCGTGTTGCATGGGAGCCGCTGATGGAGCCCGCGCGCGCCGCCGCACGCAGGTTGGTGGCGGCGGGCAGCATCGTCATCACCCAGGGCGGCCACACAGTTGATGCTTCCACTGCAAAAGGCGCAATCCGTTTGCGACTACGTTGAAGTGTTCTGCACTGCAATTGCAGTGCCAGGTGTACCCGGCTGCACCAGTCCGCCTCTAAGCTCGCATGGCAACTGCGAAGAAGTCGGCAAAGAAGGCACCCGCGACGAAGTCCGCAGACACCAAAACAGCCGCGAAGCGCAGCCACATCACCGGTGCGGATACGAAGAAGACCCCTGGCAAAAAGACCGCGGCAAAGAAGGGCGCGAAGAAGGATTCTTCCGCCAACGCCTGCTGGCCCGGCTTTGAGCCTACGCCCGGCAAGATGCAGGGCGAAAAAGGCAGTTGCAAGCCGAAGAAGAATCAGACTGCCGGCCAGAAAAAGGGCGACCAGAAGGCTGCCGCCGCCTCAAAGCTTAGCGGCCAGCGTAAGTAGCTGGATAGGCAGCTTGCGAATCAAGCCCAGGCTGCGATCTAGGTGAAGGCCGGCGTTACGACGTGCCGTAAAAGCACGGCTTTAGCCGCCGGATAGAACAGCGTAGGAAGGCAATACGGCTTCAGCCGCTGAGATTCGGCATCTCGGCGGCTGAAGTCGTAACGTATTCCCGCTTACCTTCTATCTCAGCGGCTAAAGCCGCTTGTTGAAGAACATCGATCAGCACGCCGATCCACAGGAACAGACGGCTGTTGCTTACAGCTTGGGGCTGCCCACAACCTGTGGCCCTGCGCTGAAGATGCCCGCAAAAGCGAACCGGTAGGCAAAGATCAGGAACGCTTCCATCGCGATGAGGATCAGGCCAAGAACCGGGCTTCCGTGCTGAATCATTACGGTGATCAGGAAGATGTTGACCACGATCGGGCCCAGCAGGGTAAGTCCAAGCGGTACAAAGCGGCCCACAAGCAACAGCAATCCGCCGATGACCTGGATCAGACCGACCACGGCGAAGTACTTATGCGTCATCAGGATGGTCATCAGGACGCCCGCATCGCCGGGTATGGGTGGCATGGGCATAAACGGCACGATGTGATTGGCTCCCGCAACCAGGAAGATCAGACCCATCAGGATGCGCACCACAAGGACGGCATATTTCATAAGTGCCTCACGATTCTGGAACGATACAAGCCATGGATTAGCTTGTTGCGGGAGTATTTCACACCCGCGCTCCCCTGCATCGTGGTTCCTTTGCATGAGTTGGCAGCCATGAGTTTCGAGCGCACCCACGAGTTCCATCTGAACCTCAACCGCGTGGAAGAGACGCTGCAGTTTGCCCTCAGGTGCTTTGCCCGGTAGCTTGATGCCATGGATCAGGCAGGGAACACCTCCGGCGTAACGCTTTCGTTGAACGGCCACGTCGCGCTCATCACGGGTGGTTCACGCGGCATAGGCGCTGCTACCGTCCGGCTGTTTCGCAGAGCAGGCGCGCGTGTCGCCTTCAGCTATCGCAGCGCAGAAGCACAGGCAGAGGCGCTGCAAGCGGAGTGCGGGGGACCGGAGGTTTGCCGCGCCATCCGGCAGGAGCTATCGACGCCCGCGGACGGCGCAGCGCTGGTAGCAGCTACAGTGCAGGCCTTTGGCAGACTGGATTGCCTCATCGCGAATCATGGCATCTGGCCGCAGCACGACCAGCCCATCGGCAGCATGACGGACGAGCAGTGGCATGGCACGATCGGCACCAATCTTGACAGCGTCTTCGGGCTTGTCCGGGCCGGTGTCGCCCACATGCAGCGTCAGCCGCAGCTGAACGGGAGCGCCCGCAGGCACATCGTCCTGGTCAGTTCCACGGCCGGCCAGCGCGGCGAAGCCTTTCACGCGGACTACGCCGCCAGCAAGGGCGCTCTCATCAGCATGACCAAGGGCCTGGCGACGGAACTGGCCGTCGACGGTATCCACGTCAACTGCGTTGCGCCAGGCTGGGTGCATACCGACATGTCAGAAAGCACCCTGCGCGACCAGGATGCGTCCAACAGGATGTTCCGCAGCATTCCGCTGGGCCGCGCAGCCACACCGGATGAGATCGCCGGGCCGATCCTGTTCCTGTGCACGCCTCTGGCAGGGTTCATTACCGGCGAGATCTTTAACGTGAATGGCGGAGCGGTTCTGGTGGGCTGACTGCCCTTTTGAGGATGGATGAACGTTTCGCTTTCAAGATTGTTTGTTCTGCTACTGTGCAGCTCCACGGTATTGCTTTCTGCACGTGCGCAGGTTGCGCCGCAGACGCCCAAGCGCGAAGAGAACATCGTGGTGACCCAACCCGCACCGGGCGACGGCGTGGAGGAAGCGAAGGCATGTGCCGCATTAAACGCCATGTACACGGCGCTGGGCGGCGAGCGCTGGCTCCATCGCGGCGACTACGTGCTGAAGGGCCACACGTCGTCCTTCTACAAGAACGCGCCCACCGGCGTGGGTGATTTTCTGCAGTTCCACCATGCCCTGCCGAACGGCGGCTTTGTCGACCGGATCGAGTTGGGCAAGAAGCGTGACGTGGTGCAGTTGTGGAACGCCACCGAAGGCTTTGAGGTCACCTACAAGGGCCGCAAGGCGCTGCCCGCCAAAGACCAGCAAGACTACTTTCGCCGGACGCACTACTCGCTGGATGCGATCGCGAACGACTGGCTGAAGCAGCCGCAACTGCTGCTGATTTACGGCGGCACAGCGATTGTTGCGCGGCGCGAAGTGGACAAGGTGACGCTGGTCGACAAAGACAACAACTCCGTCGAAGTCGACATGGAACGCAGCACGCACCTGCCGCTGCGTCGCATCTTCAAGTTCCGCAATGCAACCTACAAGGACTTCGACGAAGACCTTGAAGAATACAGCGACTTCCACGAAGTGGGCGGTATCCCCATGCCCTACGTCACCACGCGATACTTCAATGGCGACATGGTGGCCCAGCGCTTTGTCGAGTCAATCGAGTTCAAGCCGGTGGACCCGGCGTTGTTCGAACCCGGTGCGCCGTTGGGCAAGCACAAGTACTGACCGCTTTGCTGCGCGGGTTGGCGGGTGGAGCATGTTGAGACCTGCGCGATCCTTGTAATTGCCTGGTCCGGACTTACGCATTCATCCGGACGATCAATGTCCCATTTATGAACAACTCAACTGCAGTTCCTGTGGAGCAGGCAGTCGCGCGCTGTGCGTGACGCAGAAGCGCCGATAAGATTGGCTGCAATGCCTGCACAGGAACGCCCTTTTTATAAACCGGAGCTTGATGTGCTGAGATTCCTTGCATTCGGCATGGTCTTTCTGCATCACTTCTTCCCTGCCGGCATAGCGCAGTCGCACCGCTCTGCAGCACTTTTTCAGAGAGGTTGCGAACAGGGCGTGCAGATCTTCTTTCTGCTGAGTGCGTATTTGATTACTCATCTGCTGCTCCAGGAGCAGGAGCGCACATCGACTGTACATGTAGCGGCATTCTATGTGCGTCGCATCCTGCGCATCTGGCCACTCTACTTTTTCCTGATTTTGACAGCCGCTTTGTTCACGCGCCTTCACCTTTCGAGCGGCTTTCCACTCTCGGCGCTGACTTACTTTACGTTTCTAAGTGGCAATTGGTATGTGGTGCAGCATGGCTGGTTGCAGTCTGCCGTTGCACCGCTGTGGACGATCTCTGTGGAAGAGCAGTTCTATCTGTTATGGCCGCTGGCTTTGCGCATCTTCGCAACAAGAGGATTGGCGAGCCTGTCTGTGCTGTTTGGCATAGCTTCTTATGCAATGCTGATTTTTCTTGGCCTGAATCATGTTTTGGAATATGCAGTACGTGCCAACAGCCTGGTTGAATTTCAGTTCTTTGCGCTTGGAGCTGGATTGGCTCTGCTGCTCTACAAAAGGCACTTCAAGCCCAGTGTCACTGGCAGATGTCTCTGTTTAGCCGCGGCTATTCTCGCGACTTACACCGCAGTCTCGCATTTTCATCTGCTCGCACGGGAACACGTGGATGCTGTTTCCCTGCTAGGTGGCTATGGCCTGCTGGCGCTCTCCACGGTGTGCGTCTTTCTCTGTTTTCTGAATGCAGCCATGCCGCATTGGGCTAAACCTTTGATCTATCTCGGCCGCATTTCTTACGGCTTGTATGCCTACCACTTCATTGCGTTCTCGATGAGTGCAAGCCTTACAGAAATGCTCTTTCCCGCGCCCGGCAGAAAACTGGCTGCGACGCTGCTGCACATGGTCCTGGCAATCGCGCTGTGCGTGTTGATGGCGGTACTCTCTTACAATTTTTTGGAAAAGCCGTTCCTTCGGCTCAAGCGGAAGTTTACCTTTGTCCAATCGAGAGACGATATGAATGCACGCCCACGAAATGATGGGAGGGTTATTCCGGTTGCGGCCTGAAATGCGCGTCTGTAGATAGGAACCTGCTGAAAGAAATCCGCTGGTAGAACGGAAGAAGCATTGCTCCAGTTCTAACAGCGGATTTGTCATTTCATGAATCTGCGAACGGCAGCCCTACTCAGCATCTTTCTCCAGCGGCTTCGCCATCTTGTTGTGCATGGCTGCCTGCACACTGTCGGGGATCAATCCCATCAGCGCGCCTTCCACCTTCAGCATGGCCGC
>CAXUEW010000109.1:0-667 GCA_964250115.1 uncultured Terriglobus sp. | reverse complement strand
AGCGCGTCCAATCCCGGCACCGCGACGTCATAAGGCTCGGACTGCTTCTTGCCCTCGGTTCCGGCCTGCGTGTTGCCAAGGTGCGCACGTTCGAAAAAGTCGGTGTCGGTGGGTCCAGGTTGCAGCGCAGTCACAGTAACGCCCTGCTCTTTCAACTCAAAGTGCAGCGCCTTCGAAAGGTGGAGAACAAAAGCTTTTGAGGCAGCATAGACGGCCTCGCGCGGAGCCGTCATTTCACCTGCAATGGAAGCCGTAAACAGGATTTTGCCTTCTCCACGAGCGGCCATCTGCGCTGCGATGTGTTTGGCAAAGTGCACCGTCGAAGCGCAGTTCAATTGCACGATGTCGAGTTCCTGATCGAGCGAACTTTCAGTCGCAAACAAGCCGCCCTCGCCAATGCCTGCATTGATACAGGCCACGTCCAGGGGGCGACCTGCCGACTTCACTGCATCCCAGACGCGATCCACTTCCTCACGCTTGCGCGCGTCTGCTCTGATCGCAAACACTTCCACGCCTAGAGCACGGAAGTCTGCCTCCGCCTTGTCCAGGCGATCGCTCTCGGCGGTAATGATCAGGTCGTAACCACGCTCACCCAGAACCTTTGCCAGGTTGTAACCAATGCCGGACGATGCGCCGGTGACGAATGCTAGAGGATTTGCCATAAAGT
>CAXUEW010000108.1:4880-10394 GCA_964250115.1 uncultured Terriglobus sp. | reverse complement strand
CCCAGGGTGTGTCACCGGCAAATTCTTTTAGGAACATGGCAGCGGTCGTTGCACCGCCTCCACGATCTATACCCGTGTTCATAATGTCCGCAATGCTGCTCTTGATCAGGTCGCGGTAGTCGTCGGTGCAGGGCAGCCGCCAGAAGTGTTCCCCGGCAGCGCGCGAGGCTTTCAGGAAGTGACTGCATGCGTCTTCATCGTTAGAAAACAGGCCGGAGTTCAGCTTGCCAAGCGCAACGATGCAGGCACCAGTCAGCGTTGCTGCATCAATCAGGTGCGTAGCCCCGAGTGTCTTTGCGTAGTGCAGGCCATCGGCCAGCACCAGGCGGCCTTCGGCATCCGTGTTCATGACTTCAATGGTCTTGCCGGACATCGCAGTAAGCACGTCGCCCGGCTTGTAGGCGGTGCCGCTGGGCATGTTCTCCGCAGAGCAGATGATGCCCATCACGCGTACGGGCGGCTTCAGCGCGGCAATGGCCTGCATGGCTCCGATCATGGCACCCGCACCTGCCATGTCGTACTTCATCTTCTCCATGCCGTCGGCACCCTTGATGGAGATACCGCCGGTGTCGAAGGTTATGCCCTTGCCTACCAGCGCCACCAAGGGTGCGCCTGCGACAGGTGCGCTTGGCGGCTCGTAGCGCATGACGATCAGCGCGGGTGGCTCCGCCGATCCCTGCGCCACAGCAAGAAAGGCTCCCATGCCTAATTCCTTCAGCTTGTCGGTGCTGTGTACCTCGCACTGGATGCCCGCAGCTTCAGACATTGCAGACGTGCGGCGGCCAAGTTCGGTAGGCGTAAGAATATTCCCGGGTTCGTTCACCAGGGTGCGTGCAAAGTTCTGCGCCGCGGCGATGGTATTGCCTTCAGCAAAACCCCTGCGTATCTCATCCTGTGTGACGTTTTGCTGCGAGGGTGCCAGCACGACTACCTTTTCCATGCTGCGATTTTTGCGATCGGTGCGGTAGGTGTCCGGATCGTAATCGGCCAGCATCGCGCCTTCGACGAGGGCGCGTGACGACGGCAGGCAATCCAGCGTCTCCAGGTGCTCGTCCGAAAGCGCCCGATCCTCAGGAAAGTGGATGGCGACGGAACGGACGGCATGCGCGCGCGCAAAGCGAACTGCAGTTCCCGCTCCTTTGCGCAGTTCCGCGGGCGACAGCTTGCCAACCTTGCCCAGGCCCACCAGCAGGAGACGATCAGCTTTCACGCCAGCCGGACGGTGCAGCAACAACGTCTCGCCCCCATCGGCCTTAAACTCACCGGACGTAAGAAGTTCGCCAAGCGCATCGGTCAACGCGTCCGAAGTCGTTAGCAGCGTAGGCAGTGGATCTGCATCGGGTCCATTGGCAATGTTGACCGCAAATACGGCAAGCAGGGGTGTGGCAAAGGATGCAGTATCGGCAAAAAGCAGTTCCGTGTTCATACACGCTTCAGTGTAGCGTCAGGTGACACCCAGGTGGATGCCTCTACGCGCGCTGGCTGCGTGCAATGGCGGCGCGGGTTTCTTTGTCCGCCTCACGCTTGCGTTCGGTCTCGCGTTTGTCCCAGTCCTGCTTGCCTTTTGCAAGAGCTAGCTCACATTTAACGCGACCGTTGCGGAAGTACAGCCGCGTGGGGATCAGGGTAAAGCCTTTTTCGCGAGTTTTCGCTGTCAGCCTGCGCAGTTCATCCTTGTGCAGCAGCAGCTTGCGTGTGCGTGTTTCCTCATGGTTCATCAGGTTGCCGTGGGAGAATGCACCAATGTGCGCATTCAGCAGAAACGCTTCGCCATCCTTCACCAGGCCGTAGGCGTCTTTCAGGTTTGCCTTGCCCTCGCGGATGCTCTTGACCTCGGTGCCGCGCAGGGCTACACCGGCTTCATAACGATCGGTTAGAAAGTAGTTGTGCGACGCTGACCGGTTCACGGCTGCATCCCTGCCGCCCATGGCCACGGGGTCGCGCTCCACGGGTTTGCGCGAAGGATTTTGCTGCGTCGGGATGGATGGTGGTGCCATATCGGTTCTGATGCAAAGGTGTGCTGGCCGGACTCGGCAGATGAGCCTGCTTCCTGCGATGGTAAACTCAGACAGCAAAATCAGGCACCCTCCGCCCAACTTGATGTCAGCGCTGTGAGCAGTCTTGTCGCGCTACCGTCCAATGGGGGAGATAGCAGTTCCTGAGAGGCGGATGCAGAAGTTGAAGAGGGAACAGTTGACAGGGAAGCCGGAACGACTTCTTCTTCGCACCTTGCTGCGGAACGCGCCGGTTTCCATGGTGCTGCTGTGCGCGAGCGCCAGCCTACTGATTCCCGCTGCCTATTCGCAATCGGCCGCTACGTGGAGCAAACGCGGAGCCGACGCCGAAGTCCGCGAGGACTACGACGCAGCCTTTGAGGCATACCGGCAAGCTCACCTGCTGAAGCCCAATGACCTTCGCTACAAGACACACTTTGAGCGCGCGCGCTTTTCCGCCGGTGCCGCCCATGTGGACCGCGGCCGTGTCCTGCGGCAGAGCGGCGACATCAATGGAGCGCTGGTCGAGTTCGAGCGGGCGCTCGCCATTGACGGCAGCAACCAGGCTGCGCAGCAGGAGATTACGGTCACTGAGCGCCTGCTGAATGCGACCCCAGGCAGCAGCCTCGACCGTCCCGGTTGGCCCCTCACCGGAAATCGCCTCCATAGCCGAGCCGTTGAAGCTGAAGCCTGTCTCGACCGATCCCATCACGCTGCATCTGGTTGAAGACACCAAGATCATCTACCAGGCCATCGGAAAGGCGGCCGGCCTGAACGTGATCTTTGACCCGGATTACACGTCACGCCGCATCGCTGTGGAGTTTACAAATGTTTCGCTGGACTCAGCGCTGCGCATCCTGGGCACGCAGGCCGGAACGTTTTACAAGCCGGTAACGGACAACACCATCTTTGTCGCGCAGAACAACCAGCAGAAGCGGCAGCAACTGGACAACGTCGCCGTGCAGACGTTTTACCTGTCCAACGCCGCGACGCAGGCTGACCAGAATGAACTGCTGACTGCGCTACGCAACGTCTTGAGCCAGGACACGAAGATCTTCCTGGTGCCGAGCCAGAATGCCATCGTCATGCGCTCCACGCCGGACCAACTGCTGCTGACGCAGGAATTGTTAAACAACCTGGACCGCCCGCACAGCGAGGTCGTGGTGGATGTCGCCGTGCTCGAGGTCAATCGCGAGCGCACGCGCAACCTGGGCATCACCCTGCCGCAGCTCTTCAGCATTACGCCACAGATTGCGAACGGTACCGGTACGACTACAACAAGCACGGCAACAGGAACGACCACTGGTAACACGGTTGGTACCTCCACCACGGGCACCAGCGGTACGACTTCACTTACATTGAATTCGCTGCGCAACCTGACCGGGGCAAATTTTGCCGTATCGCTCGGGCAGGCAAGCGTCACAGCTCTGCTCAACGACAGTGACACGCGCATCCTACAGAATCCGCGCATTCGCGCCACGGACGGCCAGCGAGCGCAGTTGAAGATCGGGCAGCGCATTCCCGTGGCGACCGGATCGTTTTCCTCGGGTGCGTCCACCGCCATCGTCAGCGCGCTGGTCAACACGCAGTTCACGTATCTGGACATCGGCGTCAACATTGACATCACGCCAACCGTTCACGCGGACCGCGAGATCACGTTGAAGATGGGAATCGAGATTTCCAACCAGGCAAGCGTGGTGAACATCTCCGGTGTGAACCAGCCGGTCATCGGGCAGCGCAAGATCGAGCAGGTCATTCAACTCAAAGAGGGCGAACCGAGCATTCTGGCCGGCATCCTCACCCGGCAGGAGAGCAACCAGCTTGCCGGTACGCCTGGGCTTTCCGACATTCCGCTCCTCAAGCGTCTGTTCAGCACCGTTAGCCGAGACAAGACGCAGGATGAGGTCGTCTTTCTGCTGATCCCGCACATCGTCCGCGAACCGCTGGTCACCCGCATGAATACGCGCGCCATCGACACGGGTACCGGCCAGTCCATTGAGCTTCGCCGCGAGGCCGTGCCGGACGCGCCGCCTGCCGCAGACACATCGGCCAGCGTAACCACGGGAGCCTTCCAGCAGCAGCGTGCGGCGGCAGGTCCGCCGGTCACGGCAGCACAGGCTGCTTCGGCCATGATCGGGCAGGTGGGTAACGAGAACACCCCGGCAGCACAACGCGCACAGGCTGCACTGAACAACCCGGTGGCAGCCATGCTGCCACAGCAGGGCGTACCCGCGGGTGCCGGTGCGCCCATCAGCTTCAGCGTTACGCCCGCTTCTGCCAGTCAGGCGGTCGGTACCACCTTCCAGATGGCTGTGGTTGCTTCCGGCGCGAAGGATCTCTACGCCGTGCCAGTGCAGGTGCAGTTCAACCCTGCGCTGCTATCGCTGGTCAACGTCGATTCGGGTGAGTTCCTGGGACGCGACGGACAGGCAGTCGCCGTCGTCCACCGCGATGAGGGCAACGGCCTGGTGACCATTTCTGTGTCGCGCCCGCCAGCCGTGCGTGGCGTCGATGGGCAGGGCTCTGTCTGCGTTCTGACTTTCAAGGCGAATGCCGCTGGCGAGGCCACGGTTTCGTTATCGAAGGTTGGGGCAAAAGATAGCTCGCAAACCAGCCTGCCCGCCGTCGGTTCGTCAGCCAGCGTTCACATCAAGTAGACAAAGCCCATGCCGGTACACTCCAGGCCAAAATCGAAGGGATCAGCTCCGTTCGGGAAGCTCAACAGCAGGCTTTCCGGGGATGCCGGTGTAACACTTGTGGAACTGATCGTTGTGGTCAGCATCATCGCCATTCTAGCGACGGCGGCCGTTCCAGTCACACGCTGGCAGGTCAAGCGAACCAAGGAGCGCGAGCTTCGCACTGCACTATGGGAGATGCGCGGCGCTATAGACAGGTACAAGGATGCTGTAGACCGGGGTGCAGGCATCCAGACCAAGATCGATAGCTTCGGCTATCCACCGGACCTGGAAACGCTGGTAAACGGCGTAGACGTTCAGACCAAGAAGGTGAAGTTTTTGCGGAAAATACCCAAAGACCCCATGACCGGCCAGACAGAGTGGCAATTGCGAGCAATGCAGGACGATGCCGACTCTACCAGTTGGGGTGGGCAGAACGTCTGGGACGTACACAGCAAGAGCCAGGGAACTGCCCTGGACGGGACAAAGTACTCTGAATGGTAGAGCACAAGCAATCTCGCGAAGAAGGCTTCACGCTGCTGGAACTGATTGTGGTCATGCTGATCATTGGCGTGCTGGCTGCAATGGCCGTTCCAGCCTTCACGCATCACTTGAAGGTTGCGCGCGAAGCCGTTCTGCTTGAAAACCTTAGCACAATGCGACAGGCCATTGACTCCTTCACAGTCGACAAGCAGAAAGCGCCGCAGTCTCTCGATGAATTGGTTACCTCCGGCTACCTCAAATTCATGCCGGTCGACCCCATGACTAATCGCTCAGACACATGGATCGGCGATCGCACCGACGCGTACCAAAACGTCGACGAGACCACGACTGGGATCAACAAT
>CAXUEW010000108.1:1659-4870 GCA_964250115.1 uncultured Terriglobus sp. | reverse complement strand
TAGCGGATCCCAGGCGCTCTCTACGAAGGGAACCATCTATGGCTCCTGGTAGATCGTCCATCTGTTTAGAGAACTAAACCGTGCAGGTGCGCACGCTCGAACTGTTTTTGGCTCTGAGCCGGGAGCGCCGTACTTGGGCAGGTTCGATGCTGCTTGGCACCGGCTTGAACGAGACAGGGAGGGCTTTAGCGCTGGCATCGCTCGCGGCGGGAGCCGCTGGTCTCTTTTTGGAGCCGGACCGAGCAGAACTCCGGCTGGCGCAGCGTCAGGGCTGCTGCAGCTTCAGCGTGACTACGTTGGAAGAAGCTATTCGCGGCTTGAAGAACGAGTTGCGACTGGGCCGCGCGGTGACCATCGCGCTGAGCGGGGATTCATCCGCTTTGCTGGCAGAGATCGTCGGACGCGGTTTGCAGCCACAGGCGATTGCTTTCCCACGGCAGCCACAAAGCAATGAGGCGTCTTGTTGCAACACGCTGGTCAGTCGCGGCAGTCAGGTTCTCCATGGTCTCGGACTTTCAGCGTGGACCGGTGGACGCGACCTGCAAACCGCCCTCGACCATACCACGGGCAACGCTTGGCATATCGAGACGGACCTCGCGATCACGCTTTCCCACCGTCGCGAGCGAGATCGGGCCTTGGCGGACTCCCTTGCTGCAGATGCACCGCAAGGAAGTGTATCCGGCACAGCAGAGCGATGGCTGCGTGTAGCTCCTTCGCTCTTTCCACGCGCACTGGACCGGGCCTACCTGCGATACGGTACGTAGTCCTGAGAAGCCGCGGGCAGACCGGCCTCGCGCACAGCGTCCAGGCGGGACCATAGATCTTTCATGCCGCGGCCGTTCTTGCCATCCTTGGCTGCGCACGCAATGATGTCACTCACGCCGTGTTCGTTCTTCAGCGCGGCTAGTGATTTCCCCAGTGTGTTGTTGGACAGGCGATCGCTCTTTGTGCCAATGACAACATAGGGTTGCCGGTGAAGCTGCATGTATTGGATCAGCTGATGGTCGCTCTCCTGCGGGGGGATGTTGGTGTCCACCAGGCAGCAGGAGAGGGTGAGCTGCGTCCGTTCTGACAAATAGGGATCGACGAAGCCGGACCACTCCGCAGAGATCGATTTGGATATTTTTGCATAGCCATATCCGGGCAGATCGGCAAATACCAGCGCCGGCAACGGCCTCATTTGTCCCGAGCCAGTTAGCTCGTGCAGGCCATAGAAGTTGATCGACCTGGTTCGTCCCGGCGTGGATGAAACCCTTGCCTGTCCCTCGCCCAGCAGAGCGTTGATCAGGCTGGATTTGCCCACGTTGGAGCGGCCCAGAAAGGCGACCTCTGGGGCATTGCCGGTACGGGCTGCCGGTGGAAAGTGCTCGGGCGCAAAGGCTGATAGCAGAAATTGCGCACGAAGCCGCATGGCTCAAGTGTAACTGTGCCGCTTGGGTGCTGTGCGCATGGGCGTGATTCCTATCGCATGGCACTACGCAGGTTACACTGCTGCGCATGATCCCCTCACTTCGCGAGGATTTTAACCGCAGGTTTACAGATGAAAAGTACGCACTGCTGCGGCGCAACCTGGACGCACGGACGCGAACGGCTATTAATCTGCGCGTTGCGGAAACGCCAGTCTTTTTGCCTGCGGCTGCGGTGCAGGAAATGGCTGACGCAGGCGCACAGATGACGCACCAGCTCGTGGGCAACGCGGATTACCTCAGGAGAGCGGCCGAAACCATTCCGCAGGCCTACTGTGTTGCCGGTGAGGATGCTCACCCAAACTTCATGACAGCAGATTTCGCATTTGTTCGCGAGGCAAACGGCTCCCTGTCGCCGCGGTTGGTGGAACTGCAAGCCTTTCCTTCCGTATACGGGTACCAGGCAGTGCTGGTCGACGAATATCGCCGTTGTTTCAACCTGGACCCTGCACTGCAGAGCTTCATCGGCCTGGATCAAGCTGGGTACTGGGAGGCCATGCGGGAGGTCGTCGTGGGGAACCACGACCCCGAAAATGTGGTGTTGATGGAGGTCACGCCGGATGAGCAGAAGACCCTGCCCGACTTCCACGTGCACGAAGATAGCCTCGGCATTCGCACGGTGGACATCGCTGCGGTGCGGCAGCATGGAAGACAGCTATCCTACCTGCGAGATGGTGTCTGGACCCCGATCAAGCGTATTTACAACCGGGCGATTGCCGACGAAATGATCCGGAAGTCGATCCAGCCCGGCTTCGATTTGACGGGTGACCTGGATGTGGAATGGGCCGGCCATCCCAACTGGTATTTCAAGATCAGCAAGTTCTCCATTCCTTACCTGCAACATCCGTTTGTGCCGCCGTCTGTGTTTCTGGACGAATGGATGCGAGGTGAGCGGCACGGTGTGCTGCCGGAACAGCGTAAAGACCTGATTTTGAAGCCGCTATTCTCCTTTGCTGGGAAGGGCATCGAGTTTGCTCCTAGTGACGAGCTATTGCAGTCCATTCCCAAAGAGGAGCGCGGCGGCTACCTGCTGCAGCAGCGAATGGACTTTGCCTCTACGGTAGAAACCCCGTTTGGTCTTACCCAGGCAGAGATCCGCATCCTGTACCTGTGGCCGGTTGGCGGAGAGTTGAGGGCTGTGAACACGCTGGTGCGTCTTGGCCGCGGCAAGATGATGGGAGTCGATCACAATCGTGATCAGCTTTGGGTGGGTGGCTCGGCTGGCATCATCAGTTTGTAGCGGTCTCAAAAAGGGACATATCGCATTTGGCGAAACGCCTTCTTATCGTGGTAGAACCGTTACGAGAGTAACTTTCGTTACGTGCCCATGCTACAGATCAGCAGCCCGCAAGACCACCATCAAAGTACCGATCCCATGCGGAACTCCGTGCGGTTTCCCCTACACCTGCTTGCTCGGGTGGATACCGTGAACGGCCCAGTCGATGCGGTGACAGAGGATATATCGTCCACAGGCGTGCTCTTCACCATGCCTTTTGCTCCCGAGGTGAATACGCGGCTCACATGGACATTGCAATTTCCCGCAGGAGAGATCGGCTCACCGCACGATGTCACCGTGGCATGCGTCGGCCGTGTGGTGTGGCACGGACCGGCACGGGTCGGCCGGCAGGTAGGAGCCGTCATCGACGATTACCGCATGGGAGACGGCAGTCATGAATGAGTCCATGACTCAGGACGGTGCGGAAGAAGACCTTGCCGAAGGGGATCTCGGCCAGCGCGAGCGCCAG
>CAXUEW010000108.1:0-1649 GCA_964250115.1 uncultured Terriglobus sp. | reverse complement strand
ATCTTTGCATTGGAAGACGATATCCGCGTGATCGCGCAAGCAGAAACACTGCTGAACCTGTATGCAGCTCTACAGCGCTTCCCCGCAGATGTGGTTGTTCTGGAAGGCCAACTCATCACCGGCATTGTGGATGCAATTCCCGAGTTGGTGCGGCGAGCTCCGCAGGCAAAATTGATTGTTCAGGTACTCGAGACTGATGAGGTCAATACGGTTGAACTCTACCGGCGCGGTGTTCGCGGCGTGGTACCCCGCTCAATTTCACCTGACCTTCTCATTAAGTGTGTCCGCAAGATTGCTGCCGGCGAGACTTGGATCGATAACCAGTCGATCAGTTGGGTTATTGAGGCCTACCGCTCGCAGGCCTCGGCCCTCATGAGTCCGAAAACCAAGCCGCACCTGACTACCAAAGAGGTTGCAATCATCACCTGCATCACGCGCGGCATGCGGAACAAGGAGATTGCCTACCAGGTGGGCACCACCGAGCAGGTGATCAAGAACTACCTTCGAAAAATCTATGACAAGCTGGGCGTTTCAGATCGCCTTGAATTGGCACTCTACTGCCTGCACCATCAACTACTGAAGCACTATCCGCAGGAAGCTACGAAAGAACTGGTTCCATGAACGCTTGGCAGACCCACAGTTCAAAAGTGGGTTGCTGCCGCCGAATGGCTACTGCTTTGCCACTTCCAGATCGATGGTGAACTTCACAGCGTCACCCAGCACGGGCGGTTTGAACTTTACATCCTGACCGAAGTTGAAGTTTTCTCGGCTGATGATGCCGGTGGCTGAAAAACCGCTGAGTGTTTTGCCGTTTGGCCCCGGTTGAGGTGCTGCGGGGCCTTCTACATCCAGCGTCACGGGCTTCGTCTGCCCTCCCAGGGTCAGGTTGCCTACGATCTGCAGCTTGCCCTCACCGCTCCGCTTCACAGCGGTCGACTTGAAGGTAATGCTGGGGTACTTCGCCGCATCGAAAAATGTTTCGGATTTCAGATGGGCATCGCGCTTGGGCTCACCAGTGTCCACGGTGTTCGCATCCATGGTGGCTTCGACGTGAGACTTTGTGGGGTCCGCCGCGTCCCACGTTACGGTGCCCTTCAATCCGCCGATCTTGCCGTGCACGTTGCTGACGCCAAGGTGCCGTATGGAGAACTCAGCTCCAGAATGGGCTGTCTCAATTGTCCAGGTTGAGCTTTGCGCATAGGCAACTCCGGTCAGTAGAAGGGTCGAAGCGGCAAACAGGTGTACAAGTGATCGCATCATTTCTCCGTTTCCTCAATAGACGCGCCATGGCCCTCGCCGCTGCAAAATACTTTGCGAAGATGCAGGAGACCCTATCCTGCAGACCGAGTAATGTGTAGCATCGCTGCACATGTCCATTGGAATTGGTCCACACTGGCGCGAGCTCACGTCGAAGCAGAGGAACGCCTTTGTGGCGTGTTTTCTTGGTTGGACGCTGGATGCGTTTGACTTCTTTGTGCTCACCTACTGCATCAGCGCCATTGCCGCAGACTTCCGCGTGGGAGTCGAAGAGGTCACAGAGGCACTGTTCTGGACTCTTGTCATGCGGCCGGTTGGTGCTCTGCTGTTCGGCGTGCTGGCTGAGAAGATTGGTCGCCGGCCCACGCTGATGATCAACATCGTCAGCTTTT
>CAXUEW010000107.1:8517-10394 GCA_964250115.1 uncultured Terriglobus sp. | reverse complement strand
CGCAACGGCGTCCTCGCGACGGCTGCCGGGTGCGGCCATCGACGTGAAGACCTCCGCACCGGGTGCAAGATCGAAGCGCACCGGCTCGTCTGCCTTCCAGTACGACGAAATCTGCAGCACCGCCGGGCCGGACAGGCCGCGATGCGTGATGAGCAGCTTCTCGCGGAAGGCCGGTACCGTCGAGCGGACGCGCGTTGCGGGCTGCGCAACTGCGACCACTTCTGCGGACAAGCCGGAGAGATCAGCCCAGCGTTCGCGGTCGGTCTCGGCAAAGGTAAGAGGCACCAGCGCTGGACGAGGCTCGACGACCCGCAAGCCGAAGCTGCGGGCAATGTCGTAGCCGATGCCGTTGGCGCCCATCTTCGGGATCGACAGACCGCCCGTCGCGACCACCACAGATCGCGCACGGATCGTGCTGGCGGGTGTGGTCACCTCGAAGACCGCATCGTCGCGAACGACGCGCAGAACCGGTGTTCGCAGTCGAGTTTCGACCGCGGCGGCACGGCACTCGAATTCGAGCATCGTCACAACGGCCTGTGCGGAGCCGTCGCAGAAAAGTTGCCCCAGTGTTTTCTCGTGATACGGAATGCGGTAGCGCTCCACCAGAGCGATGAAGTCGCGCGGCGTGTAGCGAGCCAGCGCGCTCTTGGTAAAGTGAGGATTCTCGCTGAGGAAGTTGGCGGGCGTGGTGTGCCGGTTGGTGAAGTTGCAGCGTCCGCCGCCGCTGATCAGGATCTTGCGGCCGGCGCGTTCGCCCGCCTCCAGCAGCAGGACGCGCAAACCGCGCGCACCGGCCAGTGCGGCGCAGTACAGGCCTGCCGCGCCCGCACCCAGAATCACCGCATCGTACTGTTCCGCTCGTGACTGGGGTGTAGACATCTCACTCTCTATCCTAGAGACATGGAGTTAAAGCGTTACGTAGCACCCGCACGCGCAGCCCGGCAAGCAGCCCGTGCCGCCACTGTCGAGCCCGGTACGGTGAACCACCACGGCCAACTGGTCGTCCGCAAGGCTGGGCGCGCGGCACGCGATCTGCCCGGCCAAAGCGTCTACATTCTGCACTGCAATCGTTGCGGGCATGAGTACGGCGAAGCCGGTATCCGAGTGCATGCGCGCAAGTGCCCGAAGTGCAACGAAGGCGCACCCGGTATCGAGATCGTCGAAACGGAGCAGGCAACGCTTTTCGGATAGCATCCTCCTGCGCGACAGAGTACCGTCAGTTTGGCTGCTTTTGAGGCGGATTTGCAGAACGAAGGAGCGACCGATGAACGTGTCTGAATCATCCCCAGTTCCTTCACCCATACGGAACGATGTCACCGCAGCACCGCTCGTGACTGCAAGCATCCGCTTGGAAAGAAAGCATCCGTTGGCCATCCGATGGATGCACTGGATCAACTTTCCCGTGCTGTTCCTTATGGTCTGGAGCGGCCTGCTGATCTACTGGAACGACTCGGACAATGCCTACCACTATCCGCATCGCGTTTACCGCATCGGCATCGGGCAGTTTACGTTGTTCCGCTTCTTTCCGGACTGGTTCTACAAGGTGCTGCACGTGCCGTACCACGTGACAGAAGGGCTTGGTTACCACTTCTTCTTCATGTGGATCTTTGCGCTGAACGGCGTGGCCTGGGTGCTGTACACATGGCTTTCGGGCGAGTGGCGCTTCCTGCTGCCGCAGCGGCAAAGCCTCCGCGACGCCGTGCAGGTGACACTGGTCGACCTCCATCTGCGCAAGGGCCTGCCGGCGCAGACCAAGTACAACGGTGCCCAGCGCATCGCGTACACGTCATGCATTGCCATGGGCGCACTGATGCTGCTGACGGGGCTCGCCATTTACAAGCCAACCTCAACGCACTGGTTGACTACACTCTGCGGCG
>CAXUEW010000107.1:4228-8507 GCA_964250115.1 uncultured Terriglobus sp. | reverse complement strand
CGGTTACGAGATGGCGCGGTGGCTGCATTTCTGGACCACGATGGCCTTCCTGGGCTTCTTCGGCGTACACGTTGCACAGGTGGTCATGGCCGGGTGGAACAACTTCCGATCCATGGTCAGTGGTCGCGAGGTGGTGCGCCTGGAAGCGCCGAACCTGGAAGCGGAACGGAGGAGCTGGCGATGAGCGATCTGGATGCCGAAGTGCTGGCGGAATCACGCCGTCGCACACGCCGCGCGTTTGTGGTTGCGGGTGCGGCAGCCGCTGCAGGGTACGGCCTCTACCGTGGGCTCGGTGACGGTCCCCAGTAACGAGGAGACCAACAACGTTCTGCGCAAAACGCTGCGCTTCAACGCGGCAGCTTCGCAAAGCGTCTTGCGCGACCATGCACTTGCGCCCACTTACCCGCTCAGCCGCGCTGAAAACCTGCGCACCAACGGCGTGTACGGCTTGAAGCGCGAACTTGACTTGCCGCAGTGGCGTCTGCAACTGGTTGGCATGCGCGATGCGCAGCATCACCCCCGATTCGTACCGGACGTTACGGCATGGGACTACGGCTACCTTGGCGCAAACAGCGGCGACAAAGGCCATGACACCAAGGTGGATCCGGCAAGGGACAAAAGTAACGGAAGCGGTAGTCAACAGGACAGCACCGGCCGCAAGCCGCGCGGCAATGAGGAAGCAGGCGAAAGTGTCACCACCCTACAGCCGAACACGCCCGGCCTGCTGCTGCAGATCGCGGACATCACAAAGCTGCCGCGCCACGAACTGATCACGCAATTCAAGTGCATCGAGGGCTGGAGCCAGATCGTCCACTGGGCCGGTGTACGCATGGCCGACTTTTTAGACCTTTACCCGCCCGCGCCTATCGACGGCAAAGACCCGCTCTACGTCTACATGGAGACGCCCGACGGCGATTACTACTGCGGCTACGACATGCATGTGATGCGGCACCCGCAGACGCTGCTGGTGACGGAGATGATGGGGCAGCCGATCACCCAGTTTCACGGCGCCCCGCTGCGCCTGCACATGCCCACCAAGTACGGCTACAAACAGATCAAGCGCATCGGCCTGATCGCGTACACCAACGACCGCCCCGACGATTACTGGACCAGGCTGGGCTATGACTGGTATGCAGGGTTGTGACCCGTCCACCGCCCAAGGCTGCGAGCTAGCCCCATCAGCAACTTGCCGCCATATTCGTTCGATTGTTGCCTATGCGTGCAATCAATGCTCCAATCAGCTTGTGCGCCGCCTCCTGACCATGCTGCTGTTGGCCGTCTTCGGACTTCCTTTCGCCTCGCCGCTTTTTGCGTTGGGTGCGACAGGAGACGCAGGTCTGCCCGCATGCTGCCGCCGGGCCGGCAGGCATCACTGCGCGGGCGGCATGGGCGCGGAGCGAACGGCTGTTGAACAGCATGAGAACTTTCACGCTGTGCCGAAGCAATGTCCTTACGCTCCAAAAGCCGTGGCTGCAGTACATATTGATCCCTGCGCCGTTCCGCAAGGTGGGAACATGGATGCGTCTCTGACCGCTTATGCGGCAGGCATTGCGCAGGCAGAGTGCACCTGGCGCATTGCGCAGGATCGATCGCGTCATAAGCGCGGACCGCCCAGCCTCTTCCTCAGCTAACAGATGGAACGCCACGCACCTGCCTGCAAAGCAGTGTGAGCGGCTCCATAAGTCAGAGGAAAGAGAACCTGTGCGGCCTTGTCCGTCCAGGATTCTGGCGTACCGGCTGGAGACATGCCCTTCCAGTCCATTGAGTAAATCATGCTTCGACCCGGGTTTATTACTGCTGCGTCGCTGTTTTTGTCTGCACCCCTGTGCCTTGTTCGGGCGCAGGAAACACTAACCACGGCCACCATTGCGGGCCGAGTCACAGATGCGACCGGAGCGGTCATCAGCCACGCCGGGATCATAGCCACTCAGCTTGCGACGAACCAGTCACAAACGGTCTATACAGACAGCCAGGGCCGCTTTCGCCTGCCCTTTTTGCCGGTGGGTCAGTACACCGTCAGGGCATCTGCGAACGGCTTTTCGCTGGCCACACGGCAGGTGCAACTGACGGTCGGTTCCGCATTCGACCTGTCCTTCACTCTGGCAGTCGGAACGGCATCGACCGCCGTTGAGGTTCAGGACGAGGCCCCCATCGTGGAGGAGAATCGAAGCCAGTTAACGCAGACTGTGAGCGAGAACGAGGCGGCCAATCTGCCATTCAGCGGTCGCAACTACCTTGACCTCGCGTTGCTGGTTCCGGGTGTGTCGCCCACCAACACGGCCAGTGTTGACACGTTCGCGGAGACCTCGCCTGTCCTGGGCCAGGGATACTCCATCAACAGCCAGCGGAACTTCTCGAACGGCTTCATCGTGGATGGGCTTTCAGCGAACGACGATGCCGCGGGCCTTGCCGGTAACGCCTACGGCCTGGATGTCATCCGGGAGTTTCAGGTCGTTACCTCGGGCGGCCAGGCCGAGTTCGGACGGGCGCTGGGTGGCTACTTCAACATCATTACCAGGAGCGGCACGAACCAGGTGCATGGCAATCTATACGGATTTCTTCGCAACCAACGCCTGAACGCAAACAATGCCCTCTCCAGGGGCAAGCTGCCGCTTACGCAGGGGCAGTACGGCGGCAGCCTCTCCGGCCCGCTGCAGCGGGATCGCACGTTTGCTTACACCAACTTCGAACAACGCCGTCTGAACACCGATGGCATCATCACGATCACACCCGCGAATGCAGGCGCAATCAACACGCGGCTTCAGGCCGCCGGGTACAAGGCACCTCTGCTTGCGGTAGGCACAGGCATAACCACGCTTTACCCCACAACCGTGCACACGACGAACGGCTTTGCCCGTGTAGATCATCAGTTCAGCAGCCGCGACCAGTTCAACCTGCGCTACAGCCTTTACCGGCTCGATTCCATCAATGCCCGCGGAGCCGGCAGCCTTGCTGCCATCAGCTACGGAACGGCTGTTCGTGACGTGAACCACACCGTAGCCGTGAGCAACATCGCGACGCTTTCGCCGCGGACCTTCAACGAAACGCGTGGGCAGTTCACCTATGACAGCCTGAACGCGCCACCGAATGACGAGGTAGGACCGGCGGTTACGATCTCGGGCGTGGCGTCGTTTGGACGCTACTCCAGCTCGCCCACGGCACGCCTCAACGACCTCTACGAGGTGGTGGACAACCTGGTGATGCAGCGTGGAGCCCACACCCTGAAGACCGGCGCGGACTTCCTCTATAACCACGACACCATCACTTTCCCGCAGTCGCTGCGTGGGTCTTATACGTTCTCATCCCTTACCAATTTTCTGACCGGCACCTACAACGCGCAGGGATACACGCAGTCGTTTGGAACGCCGGCGGTCACGCAGAACAATCCGAACATCGGCTTCTACCTGCAGGATGAGTGGAAGGTGTCGCCGCGGTTCACCCTGAACCTGGGTGTGCGTTACGACCTGCAGTTCCTTCGGACGATCCATACCGACACGAACAACGTTTCGCCACGAGTGGGCTTTGCATGGTCGCCCTACGGCGACTCGAGGACGGTCGTGCGTGGCAGCTACGGCCTGTTCTACGACCGCATTCCGCTGCGGGCTTTGGCAAACGCGCTGCTGTCGGCGAACAACACGACAGACCCCACACAGGCGATGCTGCTCAGCTACACCTTCACTCCCGGGCAGGCAGGCGCACCGGTGTTCCCGAACGTGGCCACAGCTCGTCCGGCAGGTGCTCTGGTCAACTACGCACTGATGAACCGGAACATCGAGAACGCCTATGCACAGCAGGCGAGCCTGGAAGTGGAACAGCAGCTTTCCAGCCGCAGCAGCGTCGGCGTCAGCTACCAGCATGTACGCGGCCTGCATCTTCTTACTTCGATCAACAGCAACATCAACGTGGACGGAACGCGGCCGAACCCGGCCTTTGGGAATAGCAGGGGCTACAACTCCAAGGCAGATTCGTACTATGACGGCCTGGCCGTTTCGGTGGTGCAGCGGCCGGCAAGCTGGGCAAGCGCACGGCTGTCGTACACATGGTCGAAGGCGATGGATGACGTTGGCGAGTTCTTCTTCAGTTCGCCCGTGAACAACTTCTTTGTGGGTGAGGATCGCAGCCGTTCCGACGATGACCAGCGGCACCGCGTGGTCTTCGATGCAACCGTCTTTTCGTCCACGCGAGCCACTTCGAAGTTTGCCGGTCATCTTACCCACGGCTGGCGGCTGGGCGGCATCGTGCAGCTCGCGGCGTCGATCCCGTTCGGCGTCCTCTCCGA
>CAXUEW010000107.1:0-4218 GCA_964250115.1 uncultured Terriglobus sp. | reverse complement strand
AACATCGTCACAGGTACGACGACAAGGCAAGGAACGACGCAGCGGCCCTGCGCACCCGGCTACAGCCTGACGGCAAACGCGGGCAACAACCCGTGCACGCAGGCCTTGCCGGGAACGCTGATCGGAAGGAACGCGGGTGCCGGTTTTGACTTCTTTGCGCTGAACGCCCGCCTTAGCCGAACTTTCGCCCTGACCGAGCACGTCAGGCTCGAAGGTATTGCCGAAGCCTTCAACACCCTGAACCATCGCAACAACATGATCCCGATTGGCACCTTTGGAACGGGGGCGTATCCCACGACGCCAAACAACACCTTCGGGCAGGCGACGGCGGTGGGCGATCCACGCAGCATTCAGCTTGCAGCCCGGCTGAACTTCTAGCCCTCATCTCGCCTTGGAGAAACCATGTCGAACACTGCTGTGATCCCGCAGATCTCGCCCAAGGGGCTCGACCACCGGACGGTCTGGCGCTGGCATTTTTACGCCGGTCTGTTCTGCATCCCACTCGTTCTCTGGCTCTCGGTGACAGGAACGGTCTTCCTGTTCCATCCGCAAATTCAGCACTGGCTCGATCGCCCGTACGACCACCTTTCCATTGGTGAACGTGCCACTGCAAACGCCCAGGTACAGGCCGCGTTGGCTGCCATGTCCGGCACCACGTTTGACTCGTATGAACTGCCGCACTCGCCTGCGTCCGCTGCTCAGGTACTGGTCGATCGGGGCGCGCAACAGTTCCGCGTGTACGTTCATCCAGGCACCCTCGCAATCCTGCACGTGGACAACGAGGACCACCGCATCGATGTGTTTACCTCGCGCCTGCACGGCGAGTTGCTCATCGGCAAGTACGGTTCCTGGATCGTGGAACTGGCCGGCAGCTGGGCTGTCGTGATGATTCTCACCGGTCTTTTTCTATGGTGGCCAAGCCATGCCACGGGTCTTGGAGGCATCCTCTATCCGCGTTCCGGGCTGGGCAGGCGCGGCTTGTGGAAAGATATCCACTCGGTTACGGGTATCTACATCTCGTTCTTTGCGCTGTTTCTCTTGCTCACTGGCCTGCCGTGGGCGAAGAGCTGGGGCGGTTACCTCAAGGCCATACGGCACTTCAGTGCAGGCCGCGCCGTCCAGCAGGACTGGACCACCAGCAGTGCCGACGTACTGGCTGCGCGGGCCGCTCGCAGTGGTTCTTCCATGAACGGCATGCCGGGGATGCAGGGCATGGAGCACATGGCGAACATGAGCGTCTCTCCCCACGCGGAACACACCGGCGTCTGGGGCCGTCACGGCACAACGCTCTCTGGTCCCCAGGCCTTCGTCGCACTAGACAGGATGGTCGCGACCGTCGCACCGCTGCAGCTTGCGAACCCCATCATGATCTCCCCACCCATGCACGCCGGAGGCAACTGGAGCGCGAAGTCTGACACGCGCAACCGGCCTCTGCGCGTGGATCTCATCCTGGATGCGAAAACCGGAGCCGTGGTTAAACGAACCGGCTTCCAAACCAAGCCGTGGTTCGACCGCGCCATCGGCGTCGGCATCGCCGCGCATGAGGGGCAGCTCTTCGGCGTGCTGAATCAGCTTGTCAGTCTGTTCACGACCGTTGGCCTCGTCCTGCTAAGCGTGAGCGGCCTCATCATGTGGCGGCGCAGGAAGCCGGAAGGTGTGCTGGGTGCCCCTGCAAAGATTCGCAGCGTTCCGTTCTCGGCTGGACTTGTCACAATGATGGTCGGACTCGGCCTGTACTTTCCATTCCTCGGCGGCTCGATGATCCTTGTGCTTGTCGCCGAACACTTTGTGTTGCGGCGGCTGCCGGCGGCACAAAGCTGGTTGGGACTAAGCCCGGTGCGCGTTTAGAGCGCGGCAGTTTGCCGCAGCTTCATCTCTTGAGGCATTAAAATAAAACGCAAAGACTCGCCGGCTTCCAAGCGAAAGTTGCGCGGCGTGCGTGGGTGGGGAGCGATATGCAAAAGCGAATGCTTGGCAAGAGCGGTTTAGAGGTTTCAGCGCTTGGATTCGGCTGCATGGGTTTGAGCTTCGGCTTTGGGCCTGCCATGGAAAGGCAGGAAGCCATCAAGGTGATCCGCGCCGCGTATGACGGCGGTGTAACCTTCTTCGATACAGCCGAGGCGTACGGACCTTGTCTGAATGAAGAGGTTGTCGGTGAAGCACTGGAGCCGGTCCGTGACAAGGTCGTCATCGCCACCAAGTTCGGCTTCAAGGATGGCGTTCCAACGCAAGGCCTGGACAGCCGGCCGGAGCGCATCCGGCAAGTTGCGGAAGAGGCTTTGAAGCGGCTTCGCAGTGAGTCGATTGACCTCTTCTATCAGCATCGTGTCGATCCAAATACGCCCATCGAAGACGTAGCGGGAACGGTCAAGGACCTGATCCAGGAAGGCAAGGTCAAGCACTTCGGCATGTCCGAAGCCGGTGCAGCCAGCATTCGTAAAGCCCATGCCGTGCAGCCGGTCACCGCTTTGCAAAGCGAATATTCGCTTTGGTGGCGTGAGCCGGAGCAGGAGATTCTTCCAACCCTGGAAGAACTTGGCATCGGCTTTGTGCCGTTCAGCCCGCTGGGTAAGGGCTTCCTGACCGGAGCGATCTCTTCCAAGACGGAGTTCGACAAGACTGATTTCCGCAACATCGTCCCACGGTTTTCGGCGGAAGCCCGCGACGCCAACCAGGCGCTTGTGGATGCTCTCGGCGTGATTGCCGACGGCAAAAAAGTCACCAAGGCACAGGTTGCACTGGCATGGCTGTTGGCGCAGAAACCATGGATTGTTCCCATCCCCGGCACGACGAAACTACACCGTCTAGAAGAGAACCTGGGCGGAGCTACCGTAGAGCTAACATCGGACGACCTTGCGACCATTCACGAGGTCATCTCGCAGGTGGAAGTGCAGGGCGCGCGATACCCCGCGCAGATGCAAAGCCTGGTCAATCGCTAAGACGATGGCGCCCATCGTGCGCGGGGATCCATGCGTCTAAGACACGATGGTGCACTTTGAAATACCGCCGATAGAGTTCAGGCCGAACGGCGTAGATCGCGTTCCTGCGCTTATCTATGCTGGAGAAGATGCAGGGATGACGACGTTTCAAACCGGCGCGGTTCGCGCAAAGCCAGTCGGGGCAGCGTTGTTTATCCTCCTGCTCTTCATGCTGCCGATCCTCTGTTTCGCAGGGGCCAAGCCTATGCCGGCGATTGATGCGAGGACGCTGAGCGGAGAAACGGTCAAGTTGCCGGGTACTACAGCCGGTAAGCCCGTTGTGCTTGTCTTCGGTTTCGCCCGTTCCGCAAAGAACGAGGGCGAGATCTGGGGCAAAAGCCTGCTTGAAATGCAGCGGGAGCGGAATAACTTCAACTTCTTCCAGGTGGCCATGCTTTCCGGCGCGCCTCGTATCACGCATAGTTTCATTCGCAGCGCCATACGCGCCTCCGTTCCACCGGCCTATCGGCCACATATGCTTTTGATCACGGAGAATGGCAAAGCGTGGAGAGACCTGCTCGAGGTGACCGACGATGGATCTGCCTATGTCGTTCTATGCAACCCGGCAGGTGAGATTCAGTGGCAGACGAAGGGTGCTGGGCAAGCGCAGTTAGACGCGCTGCGCGGGCAATTGCACAAAGAGGTGTATCGACAGCGGTGAACGCCTGACAGCATGCCTCAGCAATTAGGCAGGCTCGTTCCCCACTCGCGATGTTTGCTTTAATCGAGCATTGCTCTCGATACTTTCAGCTTGGCTTCTAACTGCGCCAGTGATTCCTGAGGCGTGCCCGCAACGGAGATGTGCCAGGCGCTGTCGCCGGGGTTTTCAAGCGTTGCCAGTTGGCTGCCCAGCAGGTTTGGGTTCATGTACTCATGCTGGCGCGCGGTCAGGTGGGCGGCGATGATTGCAGTGTCTGCCTCCAGCAGCGCGAACTGCACCGCGTTGTTGGAGAGGTCGCCTCGCAGCGTGGCGCGGTACTGCTCCCGCAGGGCAGAGCAGGCCATGATCATGCTGTTGCCTGCGTTTGCGTACTCAGCGATCTTGCTGTGCAGAATGGCAAGCCACGGCGCGCGATCCTCGTCGGTGAGCGGGTGGCCGCTGGCCATCTTGGCCTTGTTTGCGGCAGGATGGAAATCATCGCCATCCAGAAAAGGCCAGCCGGTTGACGCTGACAGCATGTTGCCCAGCGTCGTTTTGCCTGTACCGCTCACACCCATCAAACTCAGAATACTAATATAG
>CAXUEW010000106.1:3859-10408 GCA_964250115.1 uncultured Terriglobus sp. | reverse complement strand
TCCACGGCAACATGCAACATCTCGTGCTGCATAGTCACTGCCAGCGGAACATGGTTCGCCAGGAAGACGGAACGCGGTTGCAGAACAATGTCTGTGCCAGAGGTGCTTGCCAACTGCCATCCCGGCTGCGAAGTCATCTGCCGAAAGATTTCGGTGCTTGGCGCAAAGGTGATGGTGGGCACGATCTGCTGCCGCACGGCAAATCTGCTCTTTGCCAGTCTCCAGGCATTCAGGGCCTCAGCGATTTGTGTCGGCGCAAGCGAGGAGGTGCTTACGAAGCGGACGTCATCCTGCGAAGTCTTTTTCCAGCCCTCGTCTGACCGCATCACGCGAACTGTCGTGCCCGAAAAGTAAAAGCCCAGGATCTCGCGATAGGACTTGCCCTCGCGCGCCCTCTCCGCCGCGCCGCTTTGGCAAAGACCGACGCCGTGACCGTGACCACGTCCGTCGAAAACGAGCATTCCGTCGCGAACGCGAAGGTTGTAGGCGTCGCTGCGCACGTTGTTCCAGCCGAGCGACCGGCCTATGCCAAGCCGAAGCGATGACGCCGCTACCGATGCCCGCTCACCCGCGGTTCCTAAGAATGTGATTGTCCTCGCCCGTTGCGAGGAAGTTCGCTCCGTAACCTGCGCGGAGACGATGCGCAGAGGTACATGCCAGCCTTCACGCGCAGCCAACTCGTGCAGCGATTGCAATGGCACCTCCGCATGCCAACTCGCACGATCCTTGCGGACACAGTAAAGGTCCGTGATGGATTGGAGGTACGGCAGGCCTGTCAGGTTCGGCCAGACGGCACCCGCGCTTTCCGTCGTGCCGCCACAACTTGCGCTAAAAAAGACCTGCGCACGTTTTGTACCCAACCACAAAGTTTCACCGGAGGTGCTGCGTACGGCTTCGCCGATATCCGCAGCCACCGGCCCAAGTTTCATAGCCTGACACGCCGTGCTATCACAGACATCGCTCGTGATGCGGCCCGGCGCTCCTTTCGGCGTGGGCGTTTGCAGGGCGAATGTGCGAGCCACTACGGCCATGCTTCGTAGGTATTCGAGGGGATCTCCGGGCAAGGTCTCACCCAGCAACACCGCCGCCACGTAGCGTTCGCTAGGCAGGGTGAGGACTACATCGACGAAGTCTTGCTTACCAGCGCGAAGATGCCATTGACCATTCGCGCTGCGCACCTGCGCATGCTCTTCGTCGCGAACCGTGAGCGGTCCGCCCGCCACAATCTCCCGTGTCGCAGGCATGTGCAACGCTGTCGTCAAAGGACGCTGCTGGCAGGTTGCACAAGTCGACCACCACGCGCCCGGCCCGGCAGCGGATACCACCACGCTGTGCACGGGCTGTGCGGAGAACAGGGCAATGCGGATGTCGCGTCCGCCACCATCTTTTTGTGCCTGGCACAAGGAGGCAGCGCATAGCAAGGACGCGATTGAGAGACGGCCGGTCACACACCCTCATGCAGCAGATGCCGGAACACTTCACCGGCCACTGTGGCTGCGATGCCGCCGTCACCATGAGGAACGTACACCACCAGCACAAACTGGCCCGGCACACCGCCGGCAAACCAACCATGCGACCACGCTTCGCCAGGATTCTTAGCCGTGCCTGTCTTTCCTACCACTTCCGCAGTGTTGCAGCGGGCATTGTTCGCCATGCCATACGCAACAGAGCCCCGCAAACCCTTCCACACGGCACCTGCAGGCGACTCGCGCAGCAGCAAAGTGCGATAGGCGGCCGCCATCTGCATGGGCGTGGCCGAGACATTCGCCAACCCGAGCGCTGTAAGCACACGCATGTCAGGCTCATCGAGCTGCTCCGTAGCCGGAGGTAACCCCACAAGTCTTAGCGCATTCAGCAGGTCTTGCGGTGTCATGCGTCGCGCCAACGCTGCAAACCACGTGTTACACGAGGCTGCAAGCGCGCCTTCCGCATCCAGCGCTGGATCGTCGTTTGGGTGGGTGCAGGCAAGAGAGCGGCCTGCTACTTGGAGCGTGCGGCGGCAGTACACACGCGTGCTTGCGTGGACGATGCCATGTTGTAAGGCGTAAGCGAGAAGGAAAGGTTTCAGCAGCGACCCGGGCCGCGCTGCCCGTTGCTCACCTATCGTTGCAAGCGGCTTTCCGGTATTCCAATCCAGCAGTGCGCCTGAGGCTCTCGCTGGAAGAAAGTGCTTTTTCAGCCCTGCCTGCGTAGCAGGTGCGTCCGTACGCAACGTCTGCAATCCAACCGCGGATTGACCGCTTGCAGGCGGCAGGGTGCGTTCCAAGCGGGATGCCTCTTCCAGGAAATGACAGATGATCTCAACCTGCTCAGCATGACGAAGAACGCGATCCGTACCGCCGCCGCAGGTGGAAATCCAGTGCCAGGCCATCGTTACCAGCAGAATACATTTCTGCTGAGGCCACTATGCCAATGCGCCGGATGCTGAAATGGTATGTAAATGTGCAAGACTGTTCCATAACCGGAGGTGTTCCGGATTTTGAGGCCGTGCCGTGTAATACATTCAGTCCTCCAAGGGAGGAAGACCGTATGCTATCTAGGCTGGGTACGCGTCTAAACCGCAGACCTCAAGCTGCCAGTGATTGTCGCAGGCAGCGCCATTCTGCATTTCAGGGTGCCATTTTCGATGCCTAAGTCGCTGAAGCTTTCGCTGCTCGCTACCTCCGCGGTTCTGCTGCTGACCATGTTTCTGGGTGCGAATACGCACCGTGTACGCGCGGCTGGCGAACAGCAGGACGGTGCCTACCGCCAGATGCAGGTGTACAGCGAGGTGCTGCGGCACATCCAGGGCGACTATGTCGTCGATCCCAACATGGGCAAGGTAACGGACGCGGCTCTGCGCGGTCTGCTTGAGAACCTGGACTCCGATTCGAGCTATCTGACGCCGGAAGAGTACAAGCTGTACAAGACGCACAGTGGTGGTCACGCGCAGGTAGGCATCAACGTCGCGAAACGCTTCGGTTACGCGACCGTCGTCTCCGTGGTGCCGGGCAGCGCCGCCGACCGGGCCAACCTGAACGATGGCGATGTGATCGAGCAGATTGCGGACCGCAAGACGAACGAAATTTCGCTGGCGTCAGTCAAGCTGTTGCTGGAAGGCCAGCCGGGCACATCGGTCAACCTGTCCGTGATCCATCCGCGTCATCCCACACCGGAGAAAATCATGCTTACGCGCGCCGAGACGCCCCTTGCGCCGGCCGGTGAGGTGTTCTACGAGGGCGCAAGCATTCTCTACATCAAGCCAGTCGTCATCGATCGCGACCACGTGCAGCAGGTTGAGAACAAGCTGAAGAACATGGGCAAGACCAATACCAAGAAGATTCTGCTGGACCTGCGCGATGTGAGCGGGGGTGACAGTGCCGAAGGTTTGCGCCTGGCAAACTTTTTCGTCAAGAACGGCACCCTGGCCACGCTGGAAGGGCAGAAAGTTGCAAAGCAGACCTTTACAGCAGATCCAGGTAAGAACGTGAACGCGACGGGGCCTATGGTCACGCTGGTCAACCACGGCACGGCCGGCGCGGCCGAACTTGTAGCGGGCGCTTTGCTGGACTCCAAGCGCAGTGAACTGGTGGGTGAGAAGACCTTCGGTGACGGCTCACAGCAGCGCACCTTCGAGATGCCGGACGGTGCCGCGCTGATCCTTACTGTCGCTAAGTATGGAACGCCAAAAAACTTCAGGATGAGGGTTTGACTCCCCCGGTGGCAGTCGCATCGGCACAGGACGTCGCAGCAGCCGCGGATGATGATGACGATGACGGCGAAGCGGATGGGGCTGCCAGCACGCAGACCGTGAACTCCGCCAAGCCCGCGGTTCCGGCTGCAAAGCCTGCTGTCAAAGTCGATGAACAACTGAATAAGGCGCTCGATTTGCTGAAGGCCAAGGCAGCCTAAAGGGCTATGCCGAGAAAGCGCTTGCCGAGGCTGGCGTGCTACCGTAACTGCTGTGCCCAGCCTGTTCACGCGCGACGAAGAAACCGCGAAAGAGCGGCAGCCAAATACTGTGTATCGCAGACCGGTTGGCGAGCATGCGCAGTTTCTGCGCTCGTGGTGGTCGAACTACTTCCCAACGAGACAAAAGGCGAAACGCGCCATCTTCTACATGCTGCTGGGCGCGTCTGCCGTATTCGGCTGCCTGTTCGGCCTGACGCTCGTCAACACTGCCGACATGCCCCAGATGGAAGATCTGGAGCATTACCGCCCGTCTACGAAAACCGACCTGCTGGATGTGCGCGGTCGCACCTTCGGATCGTTCGCTCTGGAACGCCGCATCGTTGTGCCGTATAGCGAGTTTCCCGTGGTGCTGCATGATGCCATCGTGTCCATTGAAGATAAAAGCTTCGACAAGAATGCGGGCGTCAATCCCTTCCGTGTGGCGGGCGCAGCGTATGTCGACCTGCGTTCCAAGGGTAAGCGGCAGGGCGCATCCACGTTGACCATGCAGTTGGCTCGAAACCTGTTCCTGTCGGCAGATCAGACGATTACGCGCAAGCTGCAGGAAATCCTGCTCTCGGTGCAGATCGAGCGGCACTTTACCAAGCAGCAGATCTTTGCCCTCTACGCCAACCAGATCTACCTGGGCAGTGGCGTCTACGGCTTCGAGGCGGGATCGCAATACTACTTTTCGAAGCATGCGCGTGATCTGACGCTGCCGCAAGCCGCTTTGCTGGCTGCGTTGCCCAAGGGGCCTTCTTCGTACTCGCCGACGCGGCACCCGGAGCGTGCGCTGAAACGGCGCAACCTGGTGTTGAGCGAAATGCTCGGCGACGGCATGATCACCCGCTCGCAGTACGAAGAGGCAAAGCAGGCGTCGCTTGGATTGAAGATTGAGCAAACGACCAACACCGTCGCGCCGTATTTTGTCGAAGAAGTTCGGCGGCAGCTCGAGCAGGAATATGGCTCCGATGCTGTCCACGGTGCAGGCCTGAAGATTTACACCACGATGGACCTGGACCTGCAGGTCGCCGCGAACAAAGCCGTACTCGACGGCACCGCCGCTTATGAGCGCAGGCACGGATGGAAAGCAAAGTTAATCAACGTCGCCGCGCCCGGGGTTGACCTGGAAACCTACACGCACCCCGACTGGAACAACGCCATCGAGACCGGTGCTTATTTCCATGCGCTTGTGACAGAGGTCAAGCCGAAGCGTGTGGTCGTGCGCATCGGCCGGCGCTACGCGGATATGACTCCGGGGGATTGGGCCTGGACGCAGAACTACGCCGCGAATCAGATCCTTACGGTGGGTGATATCGCCTACGTTCGCATTGAAGACGCGGCCTCCGGCACGGCGACGATGCACGCGTCGCTGCAGCAGGATTCCGGTACGCAGGCCTCGCTCATGGCAGTGAACAACGCCAACGGCGAAGTGCTTGCCATGGTTGGTGGGCGCGACTTCTCGCTGTCGCAATTCAATCGCGCCACGCAGGCTGAACGGCAGACCGGATCGTCCTTCAAGCCGTACGTGTACACCGCGGCGGTGGAGCAACTGCACTCCAAGCCGACCGATACAATCGTGGACGGCCCCACCAGCTTCTACACGCCCAACGGACCGTACACCCCACACAATTACGAGGCAAACTACGCCGGCACCATGACGCTGCTGAGCGCCTTTGCGGAGTCGCGCAATATCCCCGCGCTGAAGCTCGCCAACCAGGTTGGCATCCGCAAGGTCATTGAGGTGGCGCATCGCTTCGGTGTAACGTCGAACATCCCCGCATTCCTGCCTGTCGCTATCGGGTCGGCAGGCATCAGCTTGCAGGAGCAGGTGGGCGCGTATTCGGTCTTTCCCAACGACGGCATTTTGATTAAGCCGCACGTCATCCGGCGTGTAATCCAGGGTGACGGTCTGCCGCTCAAACAGGTGGCACCGCAGGTGAAGGAAGTCATCACGGTGGAGACCGCGCGCACCATGATGAAGCTGCTGGAGGCCGTGCCGCAGTATGGCACCGCAGCAGTCGCGGGCGCGACGCTGAAGCATCCGCTGGGTGGCAAGACGGGTACGACCAACAGCTACACCGACGCCTGGTTCATCGGCTTTTCGCCGTCGATCACCTGCGGCACATGGATCGGTTTCGACGACCGCAAGACACTCGGCGATAAGGAAACGGGTGCGAAAGCCGCGCTGCCCATGTGGATCGATTTCATGAAGGTCGCCATTGCGCGCACGCCCGTGGAGAGTTTCCCGCGTGACAACGCCCCTAAGAAGGTCCTGGATGTGGGTTCCGGCGACAACGCACCGTCGGCGAAGAAGTCAGCGGATGACGATGATGATGACGACGCCCCCGCCGCGCCATCCGCGAAGGAGCCTGCGGCTGTTGAATCGCCGTCTGCCGCGCCGCCGAACGCAGAGCAGATGCCGGAGGATGCACCTACGGCACCCGCAGCACGCCCGTCCGCGCCAGCTTCGGTGCCTCCTGCTCCGCGCGGCATGGTGAACTCACCTGTCGGACCCTATCGGCCGTACGCTGGATCGGTTGCGCCCACACGGACACCATCCGCTGAAAGTGCTGCGCCTCCGGTTGCCGGGGAGCAACGCAGCGTCCCTCGCTAGCG
>CAXUEW010000106.1:0-3849 GCA_964250115.1 uncultured Terriglobus sp. | reverse complement strand
GGCTGGAGAGTTCCTTGCAGAAAAGCTACAGGCCGTTGTGCTCCTCATGACCCATCGGGATCCTTCGCTTTGTCTTTCGACAAACTCAGGGCAGGCTTCAGGATGACGACGCCAGGCGGCGTCGCAACGCAAACCAACGCTCCGCGCGTGCTATGTCAAGGCCGATCTGCTCTTTCAGGGCCTCAGTTGAAGGCCACTTCCGCTCTTCGCGCAGACGCTTGAGGAAGGTCAGGCGGAGGGGAGTATCTTCCTCAAGCGGGAACGGCCGGTAGCGCAGCAGGTACGTCTCCACCGCAAAGGAATCTGCGCCAAAGGTGGGCCGGTTACCGACGTTGGTCACGCCTTCAAAGTGGATGGCGCCATCGCCCGAGCCAATGCGAAGGTCGGTCACGTAGACGCCATGCGCCGGCAGCAGATCCTCGTAAGGTGCAAGGTTCACGGTGGGCACGGCGTACTTCGAACCATAGCCCCGGCCGCTGGCAGGTGTGCTGTCTACGCTGAACGAACGGCCCAGAAGACGTCGCGCCTTGCCGACGTCGCCGGCAGAAATCAACTTGCGGATGCGGCTGGATGACACGACGGCTTGCCCACGTTGCAGCGGTGCAAAGATGTGTGTCGTGAAGCCAAACTGCACCCCAAGTTCCGCCATGCCGCGCATATCGGCCTCGCCGCGATAGCCGAAGCGGAAATCCTCGCCCTCATGCACTTCAAGCGCATGCAGCGTGTCGCGCAGAATCAGCGAGCAGAAGGCGGATGCGGAGGTTCGCGCAAAATCCTGCGAAAAGGGCAGCAGCAGAACGGCATCCAGATCCGTTGCGTGCAGCAGTTCCAGCTTCTGCTCCAGACCCGTGATCAGCCGCAGCGGATAGTCCGGCCGCAGCACTTTTGCCGGATGCGGATCTAGCGTGACCAGCACTGCCTTTGCGTTTCGCTCCCGCGCGCGCTGCACCACCTGGCGAATGACACTCTGGTGGCCGCAGTGGACGCCGTCGAAATTGCCGATGGTGACAATGCTGGGGCCGAAGTCTGCCGGGACTTCTTCAAGGCTGCAGAAGACCTTCACGTTGCGACTCCGTCTGCAATCTGGAAGTTGAGGCGCAGGCCGTCATAAGCCAAATGAACGTTCGGGGGCAGGTTCTGTTCAGTCGGCTCGTGATCCAGATCGTGCGAGATGTGCGTGAAGTACGTCTTCTTTGCGCCGATGCGCGCGGCCAGCGCGACGGAGTTATCCAGGTGCGAATGGCTCGGGTGGGGCTCGCGCCGCAAGGCATCCAGCACAACGATGTCGAGACCACGCAGACGGTCGAAGCTCGCCTCGGGGATGTCGCTCATGTCGGTCAGGTAAGCGGCGCGGCCAAAGCGATAGCCGGCGATGGTGTTTCGTCCGTGGATTACGGGAATCCGCTCAAAGCACGCACCGAAGATCTGGAGTGACGTACCGGGTTCGCTGCTCAACCGGTGCAGGTCGACGCGTGCGCTGGTCGGGTAGCGGTCGCGCTTGGTAAAGGTGTAATCGAAGATGCGTTCGATGGTGTCAGCCGTGGGGTCGTCCGCGTAAAGCGGCAGGCGACCTGGCTTGCCGAAGGTCAGTGGACGCAGATCGTCAAAGCCCAGTACATGATCCGCGTGGCCATGGGTATAGAGCACCGCATCCACCTGGCTGACGCTGGCACGCAGAGCCTGCGTGCGGAAGTCGGGCCCCGTATCGATCAACACGGCCTTACCGGCAAATCGCAAAGCAATGGACGACCGCATCCGGTCATTGCGTGGGTCGCTGCTGTGGCAGACGTCGCACGGGCAGCCCAGGGTAGGCACGCCCATGGATGTGCCGGTACCAAGAAAAATCAACTCCGCATGCAGCGGAGTTGATCCTTCCTGCGGCAATGACTGGTTAGCGGACAATCCGTGGACCGGCTCCGGTAAAGCTGCTGCCGCCGCCGAAGCTGCCTGCCCCGGTCTGCCCGGGAGCAGCGGGTGCCTGCTGCTTTGCTGCCGCCTGCCGCGCAAGCAACTGGGTGATCTCAAGAAAGCCCATGCGCAACTCGAACAAGGCAGACTCGAGCAGCTTCTCCTCGTCGCCGGAAAGGTTGCTGCCAGCCTTGTCGGCAATCACCGCGAGCATGTCGATGCTCTGCTTTGCACCGATCAGGTCTACCCGCGCCTGCTGACCCTGCTGCGTACCGGCTCCCAGCTGCATCATGGCCGACATGTAGATGGACTGCACCAGCCGCTGAAAGTCCATGGGCGGCACACGTTCCGCTCCCAGGTTCTGTGAGCGCATCATTGTGTCGAGCCGCTCTGAGGTCTGCTCATACGCGGCGCGGACCTGTTCGATCTCTTCGGGCGTTGGCGGCGGCGGCAGCTCTGGCTGCCCTTCAGCGTCGGAGAGGTCGTCTAAGGACGCGGCTTCGTCGTAGGCGGGGGCGGCGTACTCCTCGGGTTCCGGCACCGGCGTCACTAGGTGCGCGCTGTTGGTGTGTACGGAATCGATTGCGATGGGGCCGCTGGCGGGTGCATCCTGCTTCGTGGGCGTGGGTGCCTCAGCTGCTGGCTGGGTTGCGATGTCTGCTGCAGCCGGCGCTTCAGGCTGACGCAGTTCGCCGTCGCCGCGGAACTTGCGTCGGTCGTTGATCACGATGGGCTTGTCTTGCTCAGGCATGTCGAGGTGTCTCGTCTCTGAAGTTTCAGGGGATTATGATGCAGCGGCATGCACACGCGGTTCCGCGCGACCGCCCACATAGGTCAGGGCAAGGTTGCGCTCCAGGGCTTCGCGGCGGATGAAGCCCAGCGCCAAGTGCTCCCCATCGATGAGCGCCGAGGCAACGCTGGTCAGTTCGCCGACCTGTTTGCTGTCGGCCAGCAGAGGCGTGCCCGGCTGCGGTGCGACGCCGTGCAGCACGAAGCTGGTAAAGGTGCGATGAACGTTGCCGCGCGAACGGATGCGCTCCACGATCTCCTGGCCGAGATAGCAGCCCTTGTTGAAGTGCAGCGCGCGGGTCTGAGCGGTTTCCTGCGGTAGGTCGCGGTCGCGGATGTCGCGGCCGAAGCGGGGGGTACCCTCGGCCATGCGGAGCAGCTCTACGGATGCTGTATCGCAGGCAGTAGCACCGCTCTGTAGCAGAGCCTCACGTAGTTGCGAGATGCTGTCCGCCTCCGGTGACCAGACTTCGAAGCGCGGCACCAGTGGGCTGTACGCATTGATCAGAACAATGGGACGATCGCGCCATGTGAGGGTTTGCCGCTTCAGCAGTCGGGACGCCCGCGCTGCAACACCAACCGACCCTAGCTTCTCCGCAGCCAGGGGACCGGCGATCAGCAGACCGTGGCTGTCTGCCGACAGGTCCTGCAACTCCACATCGTCCATGATGATGAAGCGGTCCAGCATGGCGAGCATGGGTGCGGCCTGATCCGCCGAGGTCTGAAGCAGCAGCCGGTCTTTTTCGGCCCAGACCGTGGCATCGCCCTGGATGCGGCCCTGCGCACTCAGCAGGAAGCTGTACGCTCCATCGCCCGGCGTCAGCGCCTGCACGGAGTTGGTCACCATGCCGTTCAGCCATCGCACGCCGTCTTCACCACTCACGGCGATCCAGCCGCCAGCCTGTGTATCGGGCCCGGCAGCAGCGCCAAGCGTGACCATGCCTGCGCCCGTACGCAACGCTGCAAACGTCTGAGACGCGTCGATGCTGGGCCGATCTACGATGCTTGAAATCTTTGCCATACGACGCCGTTCACTGCCGGAGCGTGTTTTTGACCCCGCCACCCGTACACTCGATTATAGTTTCCGCGACGGAACATCACCTGTTCGCCGTTCGTCTTACCTGTTGGAGCCCTTACCGCCTTGAAGCCTTC
>CAXUEW010000105.1:9759-10428 GCA_964250115.1 uncultured Terriglobus sp. | reverse complement strand
CTTGCCTTCAACCAGCAGAAAGCGGACGTGAAACCAGTGCCGTGCGAAGGTGGTGTGGCTGGCGCATTCGCTCTGTGCGATTTCGTTTTCGTGGTGCGGGAAAGCCAGGTCTTCGCCGCCGCCGTGCAGGTCGAAGTTTGGGCCGAGATGCTTCATGGCCATGGCCGAGCACTCAACGTGCCAACCCGGTCGGCCCGTGCCAAGCGGCGTATCCCACGAAGCTTCGCCGGGCTTGACGGCCTTCCACAGGGCAAAGTCGCGGGCCGCGTCCTTCTCGTATTCGTCCACATCGACCCGCGCGCCGTCCTCGATGCCTTCGAGGTCTTTGCCGGACAGCTTGCCATAAGCAGGGAAGCGTGTGATGCGGAAGTACCATGAGCCGTCTTCGGCTTTGTAAGCGATGTCCTGCGCGGCCAGTTGCTGGATCAGCTTGACCATCTCGTCGATGTTTTCCGTGGCGCGCGCGATGATCTCGGGCCGCTCGACGCGCAGCGCGTCCATGTCTTCGAAGAAGGCACGCTCGAACTTCGCGGTGTATTCGGCGATGGGCACGCCTGCTGTCGCCGCGTTGCGGATGATCTTGTCATCCACATCCGTGAGGTTCATCACGCGCTGCACCTCGTAGCCCAGGGCATGGACGATCGTGGCGGCGCGTTCGACCAGGACCGC
>CAXUEW010000105.1:0-9749 GCA_964250115.1 uncultured Terriglobus sp. | reverse complement strand
ATCCACATCCGTGATGTTCATCACGTGCTTCAGGAGGAAGCCCTTCAGCCGGGCAGCGCGGCGCAGCACGTCCATGTGCAGAAAGGTGCGGAAGTTACCGATGTGGCCGTAATCGTAGACGGTGGGGCCGCAGCAGTACATGCGCAGCGTGTTGTCCGTGGACGCGGTCAGGGGCTCCACGCGGCTGCCCAGGGTGTTGAAAAGTTCGATCGCCATCCGGGCCGTTTTGTCCTGTGAACGGTGACTTGCGTGCGCGCCCGGAGCGTTGCGCGTGGTGCGCAGTCTGCCGCCGCAGTCCCAGCCCTGATTTTAGCCGAGGGCCTTTGACGACGGGGTGCCACCGAGGCGAAGCTGTGGCGAGGCGTTCAGCGAAGCATCGGCAAAGTCGCGCAGCAGCAGCTTCGGCCATGCTGCCGCCGCGATCATGGCGGCGTTGTCGGTTGAGAGCGCCGCGCGTGGAAAATGCACACGCAGGTCACGGAGCATGGCGGCCTCAACAAAGCGCGCGCGCAGTTCGCGATTGGCCGCCACGCCGCCCGAGACGACGATGGTCTGTGCCCCGAAGTGCGCGGCCGCCGCAAGTGCCTGCCGGATCAGGTTGCCCACCACCGCGTGCTGGAACGATGCGATCAAATCCAGCGTCAGCACGTCGCAAAGGCCACGCACATCGTCCAGCGCAGGTGCATGGATTTTCGCCAGTGCTGCTCTACGCAGCGCGACAGCCGGCTTCATCCCGAGCGACTCCACGTAGCGCAGAACGGCGGTCTTGATGCCGCTGAAGGAGAAGTCGAAGCTGGGCGCGTCCACTGTGCCGCGATTGATCTCCGCAAAGCGGAACGGCACAGCCTTCGGGTCGCCGAAGGCGCTCAGGCGATCGATCCATGGCCCACCGGGATAGCCCAGGCCAAGCAGCTTGGCGACCTTGTCATAGGCCTCGCCGGCAGCGTCATCCACGGTACGCCCGACATTGCGGTACAGCCATACGCCGTCGCGTTGCTGCGCGAGGTAAAGGTGCGTGTGACCTCCGCTGACGACGAGGGCGAGCAAGGTTTGGTCGCGATCCAGCGGGTGCCCCATGTCTCGACTTTGAGACATGGGTTTCTCGGCCCCGGCAGGTGTAGCCTCCCACGTCTCAGAAGCGAGACGTGGGGCACCCATCTGCCGCATCTCCATCAGCACGGCATGGATGTGCCCTTCCAGATGGTTCACCGCGATCAGCGGCTTCTCCAACCCAAATGCATAGGCTTTGGCAAACGAGATGCCGACCAGAAGCGCTCCCGCGAGCCCTGGTCCTGCAGTTACGCCGATTGCAGCCAAATTGGCGGGGGCAACACCGGCCTGGCGCAGCGCCTCGCGCACAACCGGAACAATGTTGCGCAGGTGCTCGCGGCTTGCCAGTTCCGGCACTACGCCGCCGTACAGCGCGTGCATCTCCATCTGTGAGGCGACCACGTTGCTAAGAACGTCGCGTCCGTCGCGCACAATGGCGGCTGCCGTTTCATCGCAGGAACTCTCGATACCAAGGATCAGGCCGGTTACCTCCGCGTGGGAGCGCATCCCAATAGGATAGGACACGATGAAACAGGATCTAAGCACTGCCGCGGCCAGTGAGGGTTTTGAGGCCGCTCTGCACATTGTTGAAGCTCTGCGTGCACGAGGCTTTCAGGCGTACTTTGCCGGTGGCTGCGTACGCGACTTGCTGCTTGGCATTGCCCCGAAGGACTACGACGTGGCAACGTCCGCGACGCCTGAAAAGGTGCTCATGGGCTTCGACCGCACCTTTTCCGTGGGCATGCACTTTGGCGTGGTGATCGTCTGCACGGCGAATAAAAGCGAGGGCTGCGAAGTGCAGACGGAAGTAGCCACCTTCCGCGCGGACGGCCAGTACACCGACGGCCGCAGGCCGGACGAAGTCAGCTACTCAGACACGGCAGAGCAGGACGTGCAGCGCCGCGACTTCACCGTGAACGGCATGATGCTCGACCCGGTGGGCCTTACTGCGGAGAACCTGCACAGCCGCGTTCTGGACTTTGTCGGCGGGCAGCAGGACCTGGCGGAAGGCGTGCTGCGCGCCATCGGCGACCCGGAGCGCCGCTTCCGCGAAGACAAGCTGCGCATGTTGCGGGCGGTACGTTTCGCGGCTCGCTTTGGCTTCGTCATGGATCCGGAGACACTGCAGGCGATCCAGCAGCAGGCCAACACCATCAGCCAGGTCAGCAATGAGCGCGTGCGGGACGAGCTTACGAAAATGCTGACCGAGGGCCGCGCCCGCCTCGCCTTCGAACTGCTGGATGAGTCCGGCCTGCTGCCGCATGTGCTGCCTGAGATTGCCGCAATGAAGGGCGTGGAGCAGCCACCAGAGTGGCACCCTGAAGGCGATGTGTGGCTGCATACCTTGCTGCTGCTGCAGAAGCTGAAGCCAGGCGTAAAGCCTACGCTGGCGTGGTCAGCGCTGCTGCATGATGTTGGCAAGCCGCCCACGTATCGCGCGCCTGACCCTTCGGAGGCGAGGCCGCGCATCCGCTTCAGTGGCCATGCGGAGGTTGGCGCGACGATCTCGCGGCACATCCTGAACCGGCTGCGTTTCTCAAACGACGACACCGACCAGATCGTCGCGCTGGTGGCGAACCACATGCGCTTCGGCGATGTGAAAAACATGAAGGCGAGCACGTTGAAACGCTTTTTCCGCCTGCATGACTTTTCGGAGCATCTCCATCTGCACTGGCTCGACGTCACCGCCTCGCACAACCTGCTGGGCATGTACGACTACGCAAAACAACATTACGAAGCCGCACCCATCACGGAGCACAAACCTGCGCTGCTGCTGACCGGGCGCGACCTGATCGACGCAGGCTTGAAGCCCGGCCCACGCTTCAAGCAGTTGCTGACCGACATCGAAGACGCTCAGCTTGAAGGCACGATTCGGACCCGCGATGAAGCCGTCAACCTGCTCCGTGAACTGCTGGCAAGCCGGCCTGTAGAGATGGCCGCTGCGCAATGAAAACCATCGTCGTGGTTGGTGCGGGCGTTGCAGGGCTGGCGGCAGCGGTGCAACTCGCAGAAGCGGGCCATGGGGTAATCGTTCTTGAGGCGAGCAGCCGCGTGGGTGGCCGCATCCGCACGGAGTACGCGGGCGACATCGCCATCGAAACCGGTGCGGAGTTCGTCCATGGCAAGCCCCCGGAGACGCTTGCGCTGTTGGAGTCGCTCGGTCTCGAGACGTATGAATTAGCTGGCAAGATCCTCACGTACGGCTCTGATGGCAGGTTGCAGGGTGAGGTTGAAGACGACGAGGACGGCGATGATCCACTCGCGCTGCTGGAACAGGTGGAGCGCTGGGCTGACAGTCATCCCGAGGAGGATTTGAGTTTCTTTGAGTGGGTGCGGCAGCAGGGCATTGCGCCAGAGATTGTCGCAGCCGCAACGGGGTATGTGGAAGGCTTCAACGCTGCAGACGCAACCGAGATCTCCGTGCGTTCGCTCGCCGTGCAGCAGCGGGCGGAAGACTCCATCAGCGGCGGCACGAACTCCCACGTGCATGGCGGCTATGCACGTCTTCCCGAGGCTCTTGCGAAACGTCTGCAATCGCTTGGTGGAAGCATCGTCTTCGACCGGCAGGTAGCGGAAGTTCAGTGGCAGCCAACGCATGTGACGTGCGTCTGCAAGGACGGCACGGAGTTCCATGCCGATGCGGCCGTGATCACGCTGCCGCTTGGCGTCCTGCAGAGCGGAGCTGTCACATTCACGCCCGCATCCGGCGACGTTCTGCACCACGCAAGCCGCATGCGCATGGGGCAGGTGTGCCGCATCAGCCTCGTGTTCAAACGGCGCTGGTGGGCAGAGTTGACGCACCTCGCACACGATGCGCTGCAGCAGATGAGCTTTCTTCTGCCTGAGCAGCGCACCGCTGGAGCGCACTTCAACGTCTTTTGGACGGGCTTCCCATCGCCAGCACCGGTGCTTACCGCCTGGGTCGGCGGCCCGGCGTCAGCTGCCTTCGCAGGCATGGACGATCACCGCATCGCGCATATCGCCTGCGGAGACCTCGCACGCATCTTCGGCCTGTCGCAGGAAGATGTGCTGAGTGAGATGGCCTCGCACCACATCCATGACTGGCGGCACGATCCGCTTGCGCTGGGAGCGTATTCGTGGGTGCCAGAGGGTGCGGTCGACGCGTCCGAACGCATGGGTCAGCCGGTTGCAGGCACGCTGTTCTTTGCGGGCGAACATACCGATATAACAGGTCACAGGGGCACGGTACATGGTGCTCTGCGCAGCGGCATGCGCGCGGCTGGGCAGGTGCTGGTAGCGCTCCATGTTGGACCTAAGTAAGGCTGCTTTTTGTACCTTTGCGGCTTTAGCCGCCGAGGTAGCTCTTGCATCACTATTTGAAGGGTGGCTTTAGCCACTGAGATAAAAATCTCGGCGGCTAAAGCCGGGTCCGTTTGAATCCATGATGGCTATCTCAGCGGCTGAAGCCGCATGTTTAGCCTCATTACTCAGCCATAAACCGCAAGAAGTTCCGTCTCGATATGTCCTGGAGGCTGCTGCGCGCCAAGTCTCTATGCGGGCTTTGGCTTCGTCCTGGAGGCGGTCACAATCGCCACGGCAGAAAGAATTACGGCCATTGCGATCCACTGCGAGCCGTGCAGTCCCTCGTGCAAAAACACCGCACTCAAACCCACAGCCACAATCGGATTGACATAGGCATACGTCGCTACCTTGGCCACAGGCACGGTGTGCAGCAGGTAGGTGTAAGCGGTGTAGCCCACCAGCGATCCGAAGATGGCCAGCCAAAGCACAGCGCCTATGACGCCGCGATTCCAGTGCGCCGTATGCCAACCGCCCAGCGCCGTTCCCAGCAGAATGTTGATGGACCCACCAAGCAACATCTGCCACGCGGAAGCCAGCAGCGGCGGCAGCGTGGTGGGTCGCCTGCCGGCGTAGACAGACCCCGCCACCCATCCAAAATTTGCCACCAACAGGATGCCCGTGCCAAGCAGCACGGCATGGTCGTCTGCCGTGCCCACGTTTGCAGAAAGGCCCCGGCGCAATACCGGCAGTAGTAGCATGGCCAGTCCGCCAAAGCCCATGGCCGTTGCCAGCCAACCCAGTGGGTTCAGCGGTACGCCGCCCGGAATGGCTGTCTCAACCAGCGCAATCAGCAGGGGAATGCCGGCAGCCAGCAACGCCGCCAAGCCAGCGGAGATGTACTGTTCGCCCCAGCTCACCATGACGTTGTTCATCGTGAGCATCAGCAGGGCCAGCAGCAGTGCCCGCCGAAACTCCGCTCCGCTGATCCGCAGCGGTACACCGCGCACCGCAAGAATGCCCATCAGCAACAAGCCCGCCACGAAGTAGCGTAGGCCCGAGACGAAAGCGGGCGAAATGTACTGCACACCATAGCGAATGGCAACAAACGTCGATCCCCAGAAGAAGTACACGCAGAAGAATGCAAGAGGGATGGCAAAGCGATGCTTTTTCTGCACGTACTCAAGGTAATTGACGCTGATAAGCTGAAGCTGGGGTAAGTGATGCCTGAGCAAACTGAAAGCTTGGATTCGCGGGTTGCGTCACGTGACGCTTCAAAGATCACGCGCGTGGTGGCTGCGGCGCGCGATGTTCTTGCGCATCATCCAAATGGATTGCGCTTCAGTGAGCTAGTCAGAGCTGTTCGTCTCGAAGTGGACTTCCAAAACCTTGCTAACTACATTCAGTGGCTGCCGGAGAGAAACCCAGAACTCTTTACGAAACCAAGTCGCGGATTGTTCATGCTTACAAGCAATCATGTAGCTTCACTGGCGACCGTTGCTGAAGAGGTACAACCATGTATACCTGCAGCATCCGCGAGTCTTTCTCCTGGTTATAACGAAGCCAGCTTCTACGCATCGTTCGCGGACTACTTGGTGCAGGAGCTGGATGAATGTACTCGCGCCCTAGTGGTCGGCGGCAATTCCCTTGGTTCGAAATGGGGAACGCCAGATGTGATCGGGGTTAAGCTTCCTAGACCGCGGGACATGTATAAAGCTCCTCTGGAAATCGTTTCTGTAGAGTTGAAAATTGTCGGAGACAGAGAACTGATAACTGCCTTCGGGCAAGCTTGCTCTTACCAGCTTTTCAGCCATAAGACATATGTTGTCGTGCCCAAGACTTCAAAGGAGGCTGAGTTAGATCGCCTCGAAACTCTCTGTCAGGTTTTTGGTATTGGATTGATTCTGATAGGCAAATTAGACCCAGCAAACCCTGAGTACTCAATCAGAGTCCGTGCTCTTAGAAGAGAGCCTGACAGCTTCTACGTGAACGAGACACTAAATACCGACTTGGGCGATCAACTGCTCGGGCACTCGCTGGCCTAAGATGGACTTCCTGAACAAGAAGCGTTTCGACAGCAAGGGCACACCGGCAAGCGCGGATGCGGAGCGGCTGGTCAGCGCCACCAGCATGGGCGAAGACGCAGCGTTCGAATTGAAGCTTCGGCCCACCCGGCTGGGTGAATTCATCGGGCAGGCCAAGGCAAAGGAGCAGCTTGCCATCGCTTTGGAAGCCGCGAAGAACCGTGGCGAGGCACTGGATCACGTTCTGCTGTTCGGGCCGCCGGGGCTTGGCAAGACGACGCTTGCGACGATCATCGCGAACGAGCTTGGCGTCGGATTTCAGCAGACCAGCGGACCCGCGCTGCAGATCCAGGGTGACCTGACGGCGATCCTCACCAATCTGCGGGAGAAGCAGGTGCTCTTCCTCGATGAAATCCACCGCTTGCAGCCGGTGCTGGAGGAAAAGCTGTACACGGCGCTTGAAGACTATAAGCTCGACATCATCATTGGGCAGGGGCCGGCGGCGCGCACGCACATCATGGAAATCCGGCCGTTCACCTTTGTTGCGGCCACGACGCGGCCGGGCCTGCTGAGTTCACCGCTTCGGTCACGCTTCGGCATCCTTCTACGGCTTGAGTTCTATACCGACGACGACCTGCGCTACATCGTGGAGCGGTCGGCCGAGGTGATCGGCGTCAGCATCGACCGGGACGGCGCGGCAGAAATCGCCATGCGTTCACGCGGCACACCACGCATCGCCAACCGTCTACTGCGTCGTGTGCGCGACTACGCGCAGGTGCGCGCGGCTGGCGTCATCGACCTGCCCACAGCACAGGCCGCGTTGCAAATGCTGGAGGTGGATGCGCACGGCTTCGATGAACTGGATCGGCGGCTGCTGCGCACCATCATCGAAAAGTACGATGGCGGACCGGTCGGCCTGAACACGCTGGCTGCGGTGCTGGCCGAGGAAGAGGACGCACTGGAAGAGGTGTACGAGCCTTTCCTGATGCAGATCGGCTTCCTGGACCGCACACCGCGCGGACGTGTCGCTACCCGGCGCGCGTATGAGCATTTCGGCATTCCGGTGCCGGTTAAGGCTGGCTTCTATGACCGGCCCACACTGTTCGAGTGAATGATTGCCAACGGACGGTGACTATTTGGCTGTTGTCTTCGTAGCGGCAGAGCGTTTCTTTGTTTTCGCCGGTGGTTCGGGCGCTGCCGGAACTTGTTGCGGCGCGGCAAGGGCCGCAGCCTGTTGGCGCACGGTCACCTGCAAATCAGCGACATGCTGCTCCTGCGCCTTGGCGGCAGTGAGCACTGCATCTCCCAGGTCTCTGCGGGCGCGGTCCAGCAGCGTTGCCGCATGTTCAAGAGCCAAGTTCTGGTCGCGCGGCGCACCTATGCGTGAAGCGATGGTCACACGCAGAAGAACGCTGTAAAGCGCATCCAGATTCAGCAGGACGGGCAGAGAAGCCGCGGCGGAGCTGGGAGCGGCATTCGCAGCCGTCAACAGCGGTGGCAGGGTCGTATCCAGGTCCTTTTGCATGGAGGCAAGATTCGCGTCCACCTCCTCACGCATGGCGTTGGAGCCTTTCCAGCGGTTCAGGTCGACCGAGCTTCCAGCGCGTGCCACATTGTCCAGGGCTGGTTGTACCAGAGAAGATGGTGCCTGGTTGGTGGCTGCCGGGGCTGGAAGGGCCTGCTGCGCCATGCAACAACAAGAAAAACACAGACCCATAAGGCACAAGCGGAAAGAAAGTCGCATGGTTGACTCCTTGTGAACCGAGCACTGGATCATTAAGAGCGATGTAAAGCACAGAAGGAGCCCTATTAGGCTCCTTCCTGGGTATATTGGTTGGTCGTGACTACGAAGCAGATTCAACGGCAACCAGCTGCGGCTGCTCACTGCGCGCTTCGCCCGGCTTGCCGTCGCCTGGCTTGCGGATGTCGATGCCGCCCTTGAAAAAGGCGCCGTCTTCAATCGAGATACGCGCCGCAATGACGTCGCCGGTCAGCGAACCTTCGCTCCTGATATCGATGCGGTCGCTGGCCTGGCAGTTACCGCGCACCTTGCCAAGCACCACGATCTCGCGTGCGTTGATGCCGGCTGCCACCTGGCCGTTGCGGCCGACGGTGACGCGGTTGCCCGGCAGCGTGATGGTGCCTTCGATGCGGCCATCGATGTAGAGGGATTCAGACCCGGTGACTTCGCCTTTGATGGTCAGGCTCTTGCCGATTGTGGCCTGCTCGCCGGTGGCAGTTGCGGCCTGAGGGCTGGCGGTGCGGCTGGTGGGCTGTTCGAAGACAGGCGTGCTGGCCGCTGGCGTTGGCCGTATCGGTTCGGGAGTGGCTGGATTAGCAGTGCCGGAGCCGGGAGTATTTGGTTTCCACATGAGCTTCTTGGGTGTCCTTTCGGCTTGGAGATCAGGGCGAGGAACGGGCGTACGCGCCGGATTGTCGCGCAAAGATATCTCCCTGCATCTTACGCTGACCGCCCACGTGGAATTTCTGTCTCATGGCGGAAACTTCTACTGAATCGACCCGGAATCGACGTGAATACGCGAAGAAACCTTCGCCTGTTCGGTTGGGTGGCTGTTTGCCATAGATCTGTGGCCGGGTTACTCTCAGCCCGTATGCCGCTCCGCTTCTGTGCTGGTATTTTCGTTGCGCTCTTCGTCGCGTTGCCGCTCCACGCCGCGCCTCCAAAAGTGCATACCGTGGTTCTGGGGCCGGTGCGGCGTGTGCCGTTCGTTGCGGCGGACGTGGCACGAGAGTCAAAGGAAGACGAGGCAGGTACGCTGCGCATTCGCGGCCTGTACGTGGATGACAAATTGCGCGAGTGGACCACAGGCGACCAGCACGATGTGACCGACCGCAGTTTTGTCACACGGCGTGTGCTGCACGTGAACGACGCGCTTCCCGGCGAGAAAAGCGGGCGGTGGGTGTGGCAGCCGGGACCATGGCTGCTGGTGGACCGTGTCTCCGGGCGCGTGACTGCGCTGCACCTGCCCGACTTCGACAGCACCATCAGCGACGTGGCATGGTATCGGGATTATGCGGCCTACTGCGGCATTCATACCGCCGTGCGTAGCGGTGGGCTGAGCGCCACTGTCTGGCAGATTGGCGCTCGGCGGGCGGCGCTGCAGAAGGTGATCGCATCCTGGCCGCAGCCGGAGCGCGTCCGGCCTGTGTGCGCTCCGGCAGTCTGGCAACGGGAGCCGATGCGGGTAACACTGCGTGCTACGGGCGGCGAACCTTTGCAGTTCAGCGTGGTGGGAACTTCGTCGTTGCTGGTGGAAGATGGCGAAGGCGGTGGCGATGATGACAACTGAAACCGCGCATTCCGACGTAGCCCCGTCGCTTGATCTGGATGCGCTGCTGCAGGATGCGGCCGTCGCGCACGGTCACCTTTGTGCAGGCCAGGTACTGGGTGTG
>CAXUEW010000104.1:2834-10428 GCA_964250115.1 uncultured Terriglobus sp. | reverse complement strand
CGTATCCAGGCTGTACAGGTGCTAAAGGGTGACAGCAAACCCAAAACCGAGCAGCAGGGGCGCTGTGCCTCAGCAGCCGCAATCGTAAAGGCTGACTTCAATTTCTTCAGCACAAGCGTGAATTTGGTGGCCGGCATTATTATCACCAACTCCGCAGCCGGTTCTTCCAATGGCGATTTCTCCACGGCAAGCCAGTTCATGGCTCTCAATGTGGATCACAGCTGGAGGGCACCTGGGTACGGATGCGAAAGAAAGCCCACGAACAAGGACCGGGTAGAATCACTTCGATTTAAGAATATCGACAAAATTACGGGTTACCAAATTTGCAATCAGGAGACCCAAAAGGACGGCTTTCACTCTAGGCGGATGCCGGGAATCAATACCTTTCTTGAGACACGCCTCACCGCGATTTCTGTGAGCACGCCTTCCGCACAGAACGCCGGGGCAGCACCCATTGCCAACTCAGGCACGGGTACAGGTACCGGCACGTCGAGTCCTACCGTTGCAAGTCAATTGACGCCCACGCAGACGTTTCGTGTAAGCGCAGGTGCGTATTTGCCGTGGGTGCTTTACCACGGGTCTGGGTTCAATCCGAATGGGCTGTTTGTCGCTCCCATCGCAAAGGCGGGCTTCGATACGATTGCAGGCTCCCGGAGCGTTCCCAATGTAATACTCCCAGATGGGACCGCAGGGCCGCTCACGTTTCAGACAGCTTACAAGTTCTACAGCTATGGTCTGCGGGTGGGAGAAGTGGGGCTGTCCGGCTCTCGTGACGCGGCCCCTGATATTCACAGTTACTTCGACATGACGGTGGGTCGGTTTTCTAACCTGCAGAGCTTTGTCTGCCACCTAAAGGGGCAACCGTGGCAGGGAGGGTCCAGCAATCCGAGCCTGTTGGCTGCTTCCTCCTGTATGAATGATTACGACGGCTTCAACGCGACCAATACGCTTCTAAGCCGCAAGCAGTTGTACCGCTTGGCCATGGAAGGCCTGATCAAAGTGCCGTTGACCGGCAAAGTGTTCCCTTTGTACGTAGGCTTTAACGCAAATATTGGGCAGCGCAGCGGGCAGGCGGAGAAGCTGGATCACGGATATTCCACACCCGACGATATCCGCATCTTCTTTGGGACGCGTTTGGACATGAATAAGCTTGCAACCTGGGTTCAGGCTCTGAATACCAGTAACAGGTAGTCACACAGCCGCGGCAAGTGAACTCGTACTCGAAATAGAAGCCATACATCATGGTAGTACGGGTGTGATGAGGTCTTTGGTTAGTTCTGCGTATAACAATCCGCACATTGGAACCGCAGGCTGGAGTGTAGCGCTCGACCATGCGGCTCACTTTCCCGCGGATGGATCGCACCTGCAGCGCTACAGCCAGGTGTTCGGCTGTGTCGAGATCAATTCCAGCTTTCACCGTTCGCACCGGCGCAGCACGTGGGAGCGATGGGCGTCGACAACGCCGGACGATTTTCGCTTTGCCGTGAAAGTGCCCAAGCGCATTACGCATGAGGCAAAGCTGCGCAACGCGGGCGCTCTGCTGCTCGACTTTATGCAGGAGATCAGCGGTTTGAATGCGGGTGCGGAGCCGAAACTGGGACCGCTGCTGGTGCAGTTGCCGCCGAAGCTCCAGTTTGAAGAAGGCGTTGTTCGCGAGTTCCTAGGAACGCTGCGTGAACTGCATAATGGGCCGGTCGCAATGGAGCCGCGTCATGCAAGCTGGTTTACCGGCGAAGCCGACAGCCTGCTGCGTGAGTTCGGTGTGGCGCGGGTTGCAGCCGACCCTCCTGCCGGATCGCCACTTGCGGCTGAGCCTGCGGGCGACCCAGCGCTGCGGTACTGGCGGCTGCATGGCTCGCCACGGACTTACTACTCAAACTATGAGGATGACTACCTTGCAGCGCTCGCCGGGCTGCTACAGGCTGACAGAAAACGACTGCCCAAAAGCGATGTGTGGGTGGTCTTCGACAACACCGCGCTGCGCCACGCCACGGTAAACGCGCTCAAGCTACGCGAGTTGCTTGAAGCCTAGGCGGCGGAGAGCCAGGCGTTCATCTGCGCGCTGTCTACCAGACCCGCCTGCTGGCGAACGAGTTTGCCGCCGTTGAATACGGCGAAGTTTAGGATGCCGCGCACGTTGTAGCGGGCGGAAAGCTGTGGGTGTGCCTCGGTGTCTACCTTCAGCACGATGGCACGACCGGCCATGGCTGCGGCGGTCTTTGCCACCTCGGGCGCGGCCATGCGGCAGGGGCCGCACCAGCTTGCCCAGAAGTCCACCAGAACGGGCACGGGCGAGTTCTGCACCAACTCGTCGAACAGAGCGATGTCAACTGCGAGCGGCTCGCTCTGCGGTGGCAAATCTCCCTTGCATGCGCCGCAGCGGCCGGTGTCAGACAGGTGCTTTGCCGGGATGCGGTTCTTTGTCTGGCAGTGCGGGCAGGTGCGGACTACGGGCATAGCTTACCTCTGCACCTTTGATGCTCGGGCATTCTTCCGGTCGCTAGTCGATTCGCTCGATCATGACGTCGGTCGACTTCACCAAGGCGGCTGCGGTGTCGCCTTTCTTCAGGTTCAGTTCGCGGGCGGCGTCGGCGGTGATAATGCTGGTGATCTGCTGTTCGCCGATAGAGATGACCACCTGTGCTAGCAGGCCTTCGATGCGGATGCTGACGATCTTGCCCACGAGTTGGTTGCGTCCGCTGATACGGCGGTAGCGCTCGCGTGACTCCTCGGCGGGCTTCTTCGCGTCCTTCGCAAGGAAGGGCTTCAGCGCGGACTGTGCAATGCGATGATGGCCGCCCGGTGTGGGCGTGGTCTTCAGCTTGCCGCTTAGAATCCACTGCTTGATGGTGGGATAGCTGATGCCGAGCATGCGTGCGGCTTCGCGTGGCGTGAGTAATGGGACATTGGGCATGGGGCTATTGTGCTTGGTTTTTGGGGAACAGGGACAGCGCAAACGCAGAACGCAAAGTGCGCGAAGGAAGTGCACGCGAAGGACGCGAAGATGGGATGTCTCCTTTGCCGTCTCGCGTGCGCTTGCTCGGCGCCCTTCGCGTGCTGCTCCTTAGCGTCCTTCGCGTTCTGCTTCATGCGGCATGGAAAGACTGCATGAAAGAATCTACCGATGCGCGCGGAACTTTATACCGGGTTCGATTGCCGCGTGTGCGGGCGGCACCATCCGGTGTTGCCGCTGAGTCACAGCGTCAAGGCTCCACTGGCGGCGCTGGCCGTACCACGCGACGAGTGGGAGCGACGTGTCGTCATTTCACCGGATCAGTGTGTCATCGACGAGCGCTTCTACTACCTGCGTGGCCGGTTTGCCATACCGGTGCATGGGCTCGACGATCCGTTTATCTGGGGCGTGTGGGCCAGGCTGCGTGGTGAAGACTTCTTTCGGATGAACAAGTTGTGGAGCGATCCGTTGCGCACGGCAGAGCCCGATTACCCGGGATTGCTGAATAGCGAATTGCCGCTGTACGGCAACACGGTGGACCTGCGGGTCCATGTACGGACCATGCCGGTGGGCCGCCGGCCGCACTTCTTTCCGGTGGATGCGACGCATCCGCTCGCGGTGGAGCAGAACCTTGGCATGTCGATGGAGCGGGTGGTTGAGATTGGCGGGACGATGCTCTGCGGCGCTCGTTCGAACACCTGAAGATTTTCGCGTCGTTCTCGGAAGGGCATGGCTTCAGCCACGCCGTAACAGCATTCTTGGTGAAAATGGCTTTAGTTGCTGAGGTCAGCTTGGAATGCCTCAGCGGCTAAAGCCGCTCTCTTGATACTGGTACTTATGGCACAGCTGAAGCTGTGCCCTTCTGAAAGCATGCAAAACTGCAGAGTGCTTCGCCATTCCCGCCCGAGTTTTTATAATGGAGCCATGGCAAAGCAGGAGTTCCAAACTGAAGTTTCGCAACTGCTCCAACTCATCATCCATTCGCTGTACTCGCACCCCGAGATTTTTCTTCGCGAACTGATCTCGAACTCGTCCGACGCGCTGGATAAGCTGCGTTATCTCACCCTGACTGATGACGCTCTGAAGACGCTCGAGTTCAACCCGCGCATCGACCTTGAGGCAGACGAGACGGCGAACACGCTTACCATTTCCGACACCGGCATTGGCATGAACCAGGATGACCTGATCGCGCACCTGGGCACCATCGCGCGGTCCGGCACGAAGAACTTTCTGTCGCAGCTTTCAGGCGATGCGAAGAAAGACTCGAACCTGATCGGCCAGTTTGGCGTTGGTTTCTACAGCGCGTTCATGGTGGCCGACAAGATCGAAGTCGTCTCGCGCAAGGCCGGGGACGAGCAGGCGTGGCGTTGGACCAGCGACGGCAAATCCGGCTTTGACATCGAGCCGGCGCAGCGCGGTGCCGTGGGCACGACTGTAACGCTGTTCCTGAACGACGAAGGCAAGGCGTACGGCAGCAGCTGGCGGCTGAAGGAAATCGTCACGAAGTACTCGAACCACATCGCATTCCCCATCTACCTGACGTACGACAAGAGCGAGTGGAACGCGGAAGAAAAGAAGAGCGACAAGACCCGCGTGACGGAGCAGGTGAACGCGGCCAGCGCCATGTGGCGTCGCAGCAAGAGCGAGCTGACCGACGACGATTACAAGGAGCTGTACAAGTCGCTGACCGGCGATTCGACCGATCCGCTGTTCTGGTTTCACACGCAGGCCGAGGGCTCGCTGGAGTACACGACGCTGTTCTTCGTACCCGCGAAGGCGCCGCTGGACCTGTACCAGGCCGAGTACAAGACGGGCGTGAAGCTGTACGTGAAGCGCGTGTTCATTCTGGATGACAGCAAGGAATTGCTGCCGCAGTACCTGCGCTTTGTGCGCGGCATTATAGACAGCGAAGACCTGCCGCTGAACGTCTCGCGCGAATTGCTGCAGCAGAATCGCGTGCTGACGTCGATCAAAACGGCCAGTGTCAAGAAAATCCTTAGCGAGCTGAAGAACGTTGCCACGCGTGATGCGGACAAGTACCTCCAGTTCATCGAGCAGTACAACCGGCCCATGAAGGAAGGTCTGTACAGCGACTACGCCAATCGCGAAATTTTGCTGGACCTGGTGCGCTTCAAGTCGACCGCGGTTGAAGGCCTGACCAGTTTCGCCGACGCCAAGGGCCGCATGCAGGATGACCAGAAGAGCCTGTACTACATCACCGGCGGTAATGAGCAGTTGCTGCGTAATTCGCCGCTGCTGGAGCTTTACAAGAAGAAGGGGATTGAGGTGCTGATCCTTGACGATGATGTGGATGAGATCGTGTTTTCGACCGTGGACAAGTACGGCGAGACGGACCTGAAGGCCGTCAGCAAGGCCGCCACCAGCGAGGACTTCAAGGACGATGCGCCGCCTGAGCAGGCGGACGCCATCAAGCCGCTGCTGGAGAAGATCAAGGCGACGCTGGGCGACCGCGTCAAGGATGTGCGTGCGTCCGTGCGGCTGGCCGACAGCCCGTCGTGCATCGTGTCGGACGAGGACGAAGCATCGCTGCAGATGCAGCAGATGATGCGTGCCATGGGCCAGAAGGACATGCCCGCCGCCAAGCCAACGCTTGAGATCAACCCCAATCACGAGATCGTCAAGAAGCTGCTGGCGCGGTCTGATGACGCGATGACGGAGGATGCGGCATGGCTGCTGCTGGACCAGGCGCTGCTGCTGGAAGGCGTGCAGTTGCAGGACCCTGCCAGCTTCGTGCAACGGCTGAACCGCGTGCTGCAATCGTCCATCTGATACGGCAATGCCGAGCCCGAAGTTAGTTCTCTAGCTTCGGGCTTTTCGCAAGCTCGATCAATGTCTGAGCGGATGGCCCTGCTATAGCTCGCCGAGACTGTCGGCTTTTCGATTCAGGTTTCACCCTTTCTAAAACTTCTTGTTTGGCATTTCGAACTCCGAAAGGAATGTGAACTGAGGGCGTACTGTCGGCACTTTCCGTTAGATGTACAAGCTGGTCGTCGAAGAAAATGTATCGACATATTTGGAAGCGGCAACATCGTGAGAGATGTCGTGGTTCCGGAAGGGCACAGCTTTAGCTGTGCCTTACCCATCCGACTTGAGCGACACGGCTTTAAGCGCCGAGGGAGTTTTCAAAGCAGACCTCGGGGGCTGAAGCCCTGCTTTGATTTGGATTTGTAGCGGCACAGCTAAAGCTGTGCCCGTCGGAATTATGTCGATACACCCTGGCAGGCACATTCCAGCAAGAGAGAGCTTTCATCATGCAGACAGCAAACAACACCATTCTGATCACGGGCGGCGGCTCCGGCATTGGCCGCGGGCTGGCAGAGGCTTTCCACAACGCGGGTAACAAGGTCATCATCGCGGGACGGCGCAGACAGGTGCTGGACGAGGTTGCGGCCGCAAACCCAGGCATGGCAGCTGAGGACTTTGACGTCAATGATGCCGAGGCAATCAAGCAGTTCGGCACGTCGCTGGTTGAGAAGTATCCCGGCCTGAATGCCGTGATGCACAATGCCGGCATCATGCGGAACGAGGACGTAACGCAGGGCAGCACCGAAGATGCCGAGGCGACCATCACGACCAACCTGCTGGGGCCCATCCGCCTTAATGCCGTGCTGCTGCCGCACCTGTTGAAGCAGCCGAGTGCAACCGTGCTCACAGTGACCTCTGGCCTGGCGTTTGTGCCGCTCTCCATGACGCCGACCTACTGCGCTACCAAGGCAGCCATCCACTCGTGGACGCAGTCGCTGCGCTTTCAGTTGCGCAATACGGGCGTGCAGGTGATTGAGATCGTCCCGCCGTACGTGCAGACGGAGCTCATGGGAGACCGCCAGAAGAACGATCCGATGGCCATGCCGCTGGAAGATTACCTGCGGGAGACGTTTGCCGTGCTGCGTGACCAGCCCGACGCCGAGGAGGTCATCATCGACCGCGTGAAGCCGCTGCGACACGCTGCGAAAAGTGACGATTACACAGGGTTCTTCAACACGTTCAATGAGCGCATGATCGCGGCACGTCCCAACGGCTGATGGGCAACTTGGCTCGAACTTCAACATCCGATGACGAGGTCTGGCGAGCTTCCACACGTACTTGATACGATTGCGACTCACGCAAATGGATCGAAAAACAGCCGTTGGAGCTTTCATGATCAGAAGTGTTGTCCTTGCAGCTATTGCTTGTTGCGTTTCCCTTGGATCAGCCGCGGCGACTGAGCCTGATGGCCTGGTGCTGCCCGCGGGTTTCCACGCCACCGTGGTTGCCGAGAGCCTGGGTCACATCCGCCACATGGCGGTTCGCGACAACGGCGACATTTACCTTTCGACCACGCACGCACGCACCGGGCCGGCAAGCGGCATCATCGCGTTGCGCTTGGGTCCTGACCATGTGACGCAGGAAACCGAGCACTTCAGCACCGTTGATGGAGGCACCGGCATACGCATCCACAAGGGTGCACTGTATGCCGCGTCCAACACGGGGATCTATCGCTTTGCATTAAGTGGTACTTCGCTGGTTCCGACCGGGGAGCCACAGGCGATCGTTGAAGGCCTGACGGGCCCAAGCAACCATGGCCTCGCGTTCGATGAGAAAGGCGGTCTGTTCGTCACATTCGGTGGAGGCGGCAACACC
>CAXUEW010000104.1:1631-2824 GCA_964250115.1 uncultured Terriglobus sp. | reverse complement strand
CAAAAGGCAGCAAGCCGGTAGGTCTAAAGCCTTGTCCGAACCTCGCTACCAAAGGCGGCATCTGGCGTTTTGACGATTCCAGACCCGGCCAGAAGTTCACCGATGGCGTGCGCTTCGCGACGGGTCTCCGGGATATGAGCGCACTGGATTACCGTGCGGGAGATGCGCTGTACGGAGCGATGCACGGTCGCGATGCAACGCATACCGCGTTTCCTGAACTTGTCAGCGCCGCGGATGATGATGCCATTCCAGACGAGATGTTCCGGATCGAACAGGGCACCGATATGGGCTGGCCTTACACCTACTACGATGCCGTTCGCAAAGTGCGTCTGATCGCCCCGGAATACGGCGGCGACGGGAAAACATCGCCACCCCCGGGGCAGTACGCCCCACCGGTTGCATCATTCTTCCAGCCTCGCCGGGCGGGTGTTCTTGACCTGGTTTTCTACAATGGCAAGCAGTTCCCCAAGATATATCGCGGCGGCGCGTTCGTTGCGCTGCATGGCGGCTCAGACATGGATGCCTCAACCGGCGGCCAGGCCGGATACAACGTTGTGTTCATCCCCTTCAAGGGGAACCGGGCGGAACCGCAGGTGGTCTTTGCAGAAGGCTTTGCCGGACCGCTTCCGGCGGACAAGACGGCAAAAACAGCAGCTTACCGCCCCGTAGCCGTGGCAGTGGGACCAGACGGCGCCTTGTACGTGGCCGACTCCAACAAAGGGCGCGTCTGGCGGATTGACTACAAAAAACCCTAGCGCTACGCGGCGGGAGCGGCCCACGGGTCGTATTCGCCGACGGACCACACGTGGCCTTCCGGGTCGCGGATGGTAAAGGCCTGACCACCGTAATCCATCACGCGGAGTGGCAATAGGATCTCCGCGCCTGCGCTTAAAGCCTGCTGCCACACAGGCGTGCAATCCTTGACGATAAGGTACGTGACGCCGGTGTTCTTGCCGCCGCACTCTGCGGGCATAGCCATCCACGCGGCACTTTGCGGATTCAGGCCTGCGGTGCCCACCATCAGCATGCCGTTGCCGAGGAGCAACTCCGCATGCTCCACGGCACCGGCGGCATTGCGGTAGACGGCATGCTCGGTGAAGCCAAAGGTGTTCTTCAGCCACTCGATGCCGGCGTTTGCGTCGCGAAACTGAACGCTGGGAATTACGGTCACGGTTTGCCCTGGGATGCTCATG
>CAXUEW010000104.1:0-1621 GCA_964250115.1 uncultured Terriglobus sp. | reverse complement strand
CTGCTGCATTAGCCAGAAGCGCTCGATGCGACAATGAAGATTCGCGCGGAAGTGCGTCGTTCGCGCATGCACAGGCATCCGAAAGGTACTTATGGCAGAGCAGAATCGCGTCGTCGGCATCGATCTTGGCACCACCAACTCACTGGTTGCTTTCCTTGAAGGCGGCGTGCCGGTCGTCATCCCGGGCGAGGATGGATCGTCGCTGGTGCCATCGGTAGTCGCGATTGCAAACGGCCAGACGACTGTAGGCAATGGTGCGCGCGGAACACTACTGACGCAGCCCGGCAACGCCGTTTATAGCGCCAAGCGCCTGATGGGACGCGGCATGGACGATGTACGCGCCGAGCTTGCACTGTTCCCCTTCCGCATTGCGGACGATCAGAAGGACGATGAAGTTTTGCGGCTGCAGGTGGGCGACCAGGTGCTGACACCGCCGCAGATCTCCGCCATGGTCCTTGGCCAGTTGAAGCGCAACGCCGAGCGCTACTTTGGCCAGCCCGTGACGCGCGCCGTCATCACCGTTCCGGCGTATTTCAATGACGCACAGCGACAGGCTACGAAGGACGCGGGACGCATCGCGGGTCTTGAAGTCCTGCGGCTGGTGAATGAGCCGACAGCAGCCGCGCTTGCATACGGCCTGGATCGCAAGAAGGAAGGCACGGTGGCCGTGTATGACTTCGGCGGCGGCACGTTTGACGTGTCGATTCTGAAGCTGCATGACGGTATCTTCGAGGTCATTGCCACCAATGGCGACACGCACCTTGGCGGCGACGACATCGATAACCTGCTGATGCACATCGCGCTGGACGAGATTGTGAACGACCTCGGCCTGGCTGCCACGCCGGAGATCGTGCAGGCGGTGCGCAAGGCCGTGATCGAGATTAAAATTGAGCTGTCATCGGTTGATTTGGCGCGGTTCAACTTGGCACTGGCTGAGGGCAAACACTACCAGCGCGAGATCACGCGCGAGCAGTTTGAGCAGCTAATTGCGCCCGTCATCACGCGCACTGCCGGCCCTGCAAAGCAGGCCATCAAGGATGCGGGCATCGCTCCTGAGAGCATTGATGAAGTCGTGCTGGTGGGTGGGTCGACGCGCATTCCGGCAGTGCGCAGGCTGGTCGATGATGTGTTCGGCCTTACCGCGCGCGGAAAGACTGCACATACGGAACTAAACCCGGATGAAGTGGTCGCGCTGGGTGCTGCGGTGCAGGCAGACATCCTGGCGGGTGGGTCGGCTGCCACCAACGAGCTTCTGCTGCTGGACGTGACACCGCTGTCGCTCGGCATTGAGGCGCTTGGCGGCGTGGTGGCGAAAATCATCCAGCGCAACAGCACCATTCCGGCCAGCGCAACGGAGCACTTCACCACCGGCGTGGATGGCCAGACGAACGTGGCCATCCACGTGGTGCAGGGCGAGCGCGAGCTGGCGAAAGACTGCCGTTCACTCGCACGTTTCGACCTGAAAAACATCCCACCCATGACCGCAGGCATGCCACGCATCGAGGTCAAATTCCTCATCGACGCGAACGGCATTCTGCAGGTCAGCGCACGCGAGCAGCGCAGTGGGCAGGCTGCGGAAGTCGAGGTCAAGCCCAGCTACGGTCTGACGGACGATCAGGTG
>CAXUEW010000103.1:4372-10457 GCA_964250115.1 uncultured Terriglobus sp. | reverse complement strand
GTAGGTTCTGCGCAGGCGTACTCTTTAGAAGGAGATTGCTGTATGGCGACCGCACCCGCGTTGATGACGATGGAGCAGTATCTAAAAACCTCGTTAAAGCCGGATGCGCACTTTGTCGACGGAATGATCGAAGAGCGCGTTGCAGGCTACTTTGATCACAGCCACATGTTGGGGCTAGTAGCAACAGCTCTCGACGGAATTTCGGAAGATCATTTCAGCTGCCTGATACTCAGGCTACAAGTATCACCCACTTGTGTGCGGGTCTGCGATGTTGTTCTGTTGGAGGTCGACGCACCGGACGAGCAAATACCCTCGTTTCCACCCACAGTATGCGTCGAAGTGCTCGACCCAACCGAGCGGCCAGACACTGCGCTCCCTGTTCTCGCTGACTATGCACGCATGGGCGTGCAAAACATTTGGCTGATCGATATTGCCGCGAGTACCGGCTTCCGCTATGAAGAAGGTTTGCTCAGACCTGCCGTAGATCAGGAATTACGCTCATTGGATGGCAAACTGAAGCTGCCACTACGCCCGCTCTTTGAAGCCCTGAAAGATTAGATGATGAGTGAAGAAGCAACCGAATACGAAGTGCCGCAGACCGCAGCCAGCATGCCCGGCGTAAATGTGGCTGTGCTGGGCGCGGGCAAGATGGGCGGCATCCTGCTACAGGCGTTCCTGAAGAACAACCTGCTGCACCCGGAACAGATTACCGCGACTGTGGCGCATCCTGAGCGCGCGCACGCGTTATCCACGCAGTTGGGCGTGGAGGTCACGACCGATAATCTGCACGCCGCACAGCATGCGGATGTGATCCTGCTTGGGGTCAAGCCCCTTCAGGTTCCCGTGCTGGTTGCGGAGATACGACCGGCGCTCACATCGCAAAAGCTGCTGCTATCGTTCGCAGCATCAGTAAAGACCGCGTCGATTGAAGACGCAGCCGGTATGGACCTGGGTGTCATCCGGGCCATGCCCAATACGCCCGCGATGCTTGCTGCCGGCATTACCGCCCTGTGCCGCGGCCGGTTTGTAACGGACGCGCAGCTCTCCGTCGCGCAGCGTATCTTCGCCACCGTGGGCCGCACGGTCATCGTCGATGAGAAGCACATGGACGCGGTCACCGGGCTGTCCGGCTCCGGGCCGGCATTCATCTACATCATCATCGAGGCGCTTGCGGAGGCAGGCGTAAACGTCGGCCTGCCTCGCGACATCGCCACCCAGCTTGCCGCGCAGACAACCTATGGCTCCGCGCGCATGGTGCTTGAAACCGGCTATCACCCGGCGCTGCTAAAGGACGCGGTAACAACGCCCGCGGGCTGCACCGTGGACGGCATCCTCGAACTGGAAGAAGGCGGCCTGCGGGTAACGCTGATCAAGGCTGTGAAGCGAGCCACACAGCGCGCACGCGAACTCGCAGCAGGTTAGGCATGGCAACGTCAATCGCACCGGCTCCGCCCACCATCCGCAACACACGCGGCGTGCAGGCGTGGGCATGGGCAACGCTCGCGTTCTTCGTCATCGTAGTGCTTGAGGGCGCTGTGGTGCGCGCCACCTCGTCCGGCGGTGGCTGCGGCAATCACTGGCCGTTATGCAACGGCGAAGTTCTGCCGCACCATCCCCGCCTGGCGACCGTTATCGAGTTCACGCATCGCTCCCTCACCGGTCTCTCGACCATGATGTTCGCCATGCTGATCGCCTGGACCTTCCGCGCAACCGCGAAGCGTCATCCGGCAAGACGCGCTTCGGTGATTGCAGGCGTCCTCCTGCTGCTGGAAGGTGCGCTGGGTGCGCTGCTGGTCAAAAGCGGCTACGTCGAGGGCAACACATCGGCCATGCGCGTGTTTGTGCAGGGCGTTCACTTTACTAACACGATGCTTTTACTGGCTGCAGCCACCGTTGTTGCGGTCCTGCTGGGCATGCCGAAGTGGCTTTCTTTAGCCACCCTTCAAAAACGCCCGATGATTGTGGCGCTGCTCGCGACCATGCTGGCAGGAGCCACAGGTTCCATTGCCGCACTCGCTGACACGCTGTACCCATCCCCAAACCTTAGCGCCGCCATCGCCGCTGATTTTGCCGCGAGCTCTCCCCTGCTGATCCGCATGCGCTGGATCCATCCGGCTGCGTCCGTGCTGGCCGTTCTGGCGTGTCTCTGGATGGTCGTCCGTCTTCGTAGGGGGCGTCAGAACGGAACTGCAAACCTGCTGCTCGCCAACATCGGCATTCAGATGGCGATTGGCGTTGCAAACGTTTTGCTGATGGCCCCCACATGGATCCAGGTGCTGCACCTGTTTGGTGCAGACGTTTTCTGGATCACGCTGGTCGCGCTGTCAGTTCCCGTGCTCCTGCCAAAGGCATCGACGAGAACGGCCGCTTGAAGCAATGGGCAAGGCCGAAGCCATGCCCATTTGCCCGCACAGTATTCTTGTCTACTTGCCGTCAACCTTGTTCAACAGGCTCTTGGTACCGTTCTTTGTCTTTCGGGCAGCAGTCTTGGTGCCACTGGCAGTCGCGTTTGCCGCGTCCACGGTCACGTCCTTGGTCTTCACTGCTGCCTTCTTGGTGCCGCGGCCCGTTACCTTTGCGACTTTGACCGTACCGTCCTTGGTCTTTTCGTAACCTTTTTCGGTGCCTTTCGCAATGGCGTGGCCGGTGTTCTTCGTCGCGGCTGCGGTATCGTGCCCGGCTGACTTCATGTCCTGCTTGGCGGTCTGCGCGACAAGGTTCGTCGAGGAAACTGCTGCTGCCAGAACCAGTGCTGCAAACCCTGTGTATCGCATGTGTGGTGCTCCTGTTTGGTAAGGAAATTCTCTCACCATAGATTCCTGAACACGGAAGCGAGTTGGACGTTGCGCCCGTCTCCGCAAGCAAGGTGCAAACAGGAAGCCGGTAAAATGGCGTTGGGTGGGCTTCTGGCCTGCGCCCCCGAAGAGCAAGGACAATGGCGACAAAGAAAGCAGTGGTACCGGCAAAGCGAAAGCAAACACCGCAGCGCAAAGCCGATGACGAACGTGAGCCGCAGCACCTGTTCTTCAATCGTGACGAGTCGTGGCTGCGCTTCAACGGGCGCGTGCTAGAAGAGGCGCAGGACGAAACCAATCCCCTGCTGGAGCGTGTGAAGTTTCTCGCAATCACGGCTTCGAATCTGGATGAATTTGTCGAGGTGCGCGTCGCAGGCGTCTTGCAACGCATTGAAGACGGCTACCAGCAGCCGCCCTCGCAGACCGACGACGGCATGACAGAGCAGGAGCGGCTGGATACGCTGGCAGACCACCTGCACCGCTTTAACCGCGAACAATACGCCTGCTGGACCCGCGGCATCATTCCATCGCTGCGTAAGGAAAACATTGAGCTACTGCACTGGGATGACCTGGATGCAGAAGCGCTGCAACATGTCAACGGCTTCTACGATCGCGAAGTCGATCCGCTGCTGACACCCGTGACCGTAGACCCTTCACACCCGTTTCCGCGCGTCCTGAACAAGGCACTCTGCATCGGTCTGCTGATTCGCCGCAAACGCGGCGGCTCACGCGCCAATGCGCACGGTGGCGGCATGCTTGGCGTGGTTACGGTTCCGCGTTCCCTGCCCCGGCTGCTTCGCCTGCCCTCGCCAGAGGGTGTGGCGCAATTCCTGTTTCTGCATGAACTCATCCAGGCGCACGTTCCACGCATGTTTCCCGGCTACGAAATTCTGGCCGGCGGCCCGTTCCGCGTGACCCGCAACAGCAACCTGTACCTGCAGGAAGAGGAGTCACGATCGCTGCTGGAAAGCGTCCGGGCCGAACTGCACAACCGGCGTAAGGGCGACGTGGTCCGGCTGGAAATCGGTGCCGGTGCCGATGAGGAATTGATCGACCAGTTGCGCGTCAACTTCCAACTGGAGCGCTGGCAGGTTTTCCGCGCGGAGGAGCCGATCAACCTGACCGGTGTGATGGAGTTGTATAGCGCCATTGATCGCGCCGATCTGAAGTTTCCCAAGTTCACCGGACGCGAGTACAAGCCGCCAGCGGGTCCGGAAGGTCAGCCACTGAGCCTTTTCGAAACACTGCAGACGACGGATATCCTGCTGCATCATCCGTTCGACTCGTTCCGCACGGTGGAGCGCTTTATCGAGGCAGGCACCGAGGACGAACGCGTAGTCTCCATCAAGCAGACGCTGTATCGTACGTCAGCGGATTCGCCGCTGTTCCAGGCCCTGCTGGACGCCGCGCCCACGACGGACGTGACGGTGGTCGTCGAGTTGATGGCTCGCTTTGACGAGGACTCCAACATCCGCTGGGCTCGCACACTGGAGGATGCCGGCGTGCAGGTTTTTCACGGCATCGTCGGCCTTAAGACGCACGCAAAATTGGCGCTGCTGGTGCGCAAGGACCCGGATGGCGTCACCCGCCGCTATGCCCATCTGGGAACCGGCAACTACAACTCTGTGACCGCGCGCTTTTACACCGACATCAGCCTGCTGACAGCGGACGAAGCCGTCACCGGTGCTGTGCAGCGGGTGTTTAACTACCTGACCGCAGACGCGCAGAATGAGAACTTCCGCCCGCTGATGGTCGCTCCAATTACGTTGGCGAACGACATCATTCGGCTGATTGACCGCGAGGCCGAACACGCACGTGCAGGCAGGCCCGCGCGCATCATCGCCAAGATGAATGCACTGCTTGACGGCAAAACCATCCGGGCGCTCTACGCGGCGTCGCAGGCCGGTGTTGAGATTGAACTCATCATCCGCGGCATGTGCGCTCTGCGTCCGGGCGTGCGCGGGTTGAGCGAAAGCATTCGCGTGCGATCCATCGTGGGTCGGCTGCTGGAGCACAGCCGCATCTTCTGGTTCAGCAACGGCAGTACAGACGTGGAGGACACGAGCGAAGTGTTCTGCGGTTCAGCCGACTGGATGCCGCGCAACCTGTACGAGCGCTGCGAGACGATGTTTCCAGTAAAGCAGCCCGAGTTGCGTGCACGCCTGCGCGACGAAATACTTGGTGCCTATCTTGCCGATACGGCAAAGACACGCTGGCTGCAGGAAAACGGCGACTACACCCGGCGGCCACGCACGGCCCACCCGGTAGAAGCACAGGTGCGGCTGATGGAGATGGCTCAAGCCAACGTCTTTGACTCATCGGTAAAGAACGCCGCCGCGCCACCCGCAAAGCAGCTATCCATTACGCCTGCCAAGGCTGTTCGCAAAGCCTCCGCAAAGAGGACGGTTCGAAAAGATGCAGCTACGCAGTCGTGATATCAAGTTGAAGCATGGCTCGCGCTTCGTCGTAGCATCAGAGGCATGAGTCACTTCGGCATTGTCATCATGGCCGCGGGCAAGGGAACGCGCTTGCGCAGCGCCCTGCCCAAGGTATTGCACCAGGTAGGCGGCAAGGCGCTGCTGCTGCACGTTATCGCCGCTGCAGAGACAGCGGTGTCCGTTGAAAACATCGTTGTCGTCGTCGGCCACCAGGCGGAACAGGTACAGGCCGCAACTGCCTCCACAGGCGTGCAGTACGTTCTGCAGCCGCAACAACTGGGTACCGGCCACGCCCTGCAATGCGTGCGCGACTGGTATCGCACAAGCGGTACGGCAGAGCCAGAACACCTGATGGTGCTCTCAGGCGATGTGCCGCTGATCCGGCCTGAAACCATCGCCACATTGCGCGACAAGCACCTGCAGGATCATGCCGCGATGACGATCCTGACTGCGCTGCCGCCAGATCCCACTGGCTACGGTCGGGTTCTGCGCAAGCAGGATGGATCGGGCGATGTTGCCGGAATTGTGGAACAGAAATCCCTCACCGAGTCGCTGCTGACGACGCCGGAGCGCCTGCGCGAGATCAACAGTGGCATCTATGCCTTCCACACCGCCGCCCTGTTTGAACGCCTGGGCGAGTTGCAGAACACTAACAGCGCGGGCGAGTTTTACCTGACCGATGTTGCCGCCATGCTGGTCGCAGACGGCGAACGTGTGGTCGCTGTTGCAGCGGACTCTGTCGACGAGGTGCTTGGCGCCAACACCATCGCAGAGATGATGCATCTTGACGCCAGTCTGCGCGAGATTACCGCAAGACGCCTCATGGCTGCGGGCGTCACCATCTTCCACCCC
>CAXUEW010000103.1:0-4362 GCA_964250115.1 uncultured Terriglobus sp. | reverse complement strand
AGATACGATCCTGGAACCTTTCACCCAGTTGCTGGGCAGGACCAAGATCGGCTCTAATTGCCGCATCCGCTCTTACTCCGTGATTGAAGACAGCACGCTGGGTGACGGCGTTCTGGTGCGGAACGGCTGCATAGTGACCTCGTCAACAGTTGCCGACAGTGCTCAGCTTGGGCCCTACGCCCACCTGCGGCCGGGCAGCCAGATCGGCGAACGTGCCCATGTGGGCAACTTCGTTGAGACGAAGAACACGGTGCTGGGCGAAGGCTCCAAGGCCAACCACCTCACCTACCTTGGCGATGCGGTTGTCGGGGCCGGAACCAACATTGGCGCGGGTGTCATCACCTGCAACTACGACGGTGTACACAAGCACAAAACGACCATCGGGGATGGCGTTTTTGTGGGTTCAAACTCGTCTTTAATAGCTCCTGTAGCGCTCGAAAGTGGCTCTTTTGTCGCTGCAGGCAGCTGCATTACTAACGATGTACCTGCCGGATCGCTGGCTTTAGGGCGTTCCAGACAGGTCAATAAGGCCGATTGGGCGCGTAAAAAGCGCTCTCAAGCGGGCTGAACGGGACGCTATCGGAATCAATCTACAGAATTCGATAGAAATATTTCCTTTTCTACGCAAAACAGCAACTTGATTCCTCAATCTGCGTCATACTGGTTGTGGGCAGTAAGCCCGAAGGTTCGCGGATCGGTTGAGTTTCTCCCACCGCCACAAGTTGCGTCACTGGCCTCCCCCGTATGGGCTTCACAGCTCATACGGGCTCTTTTTTGCTTTGTGCGCTTACCGGGAACACAGCCGTCTCCCGGGCATAAAATATGACTATGAAGCGCTTGTTCCCATTGATTGCCGTCTCTGTGCTGACTGTCGCCGCCTGTGCCCAGTGGTCGAACCCTGCCGCAGAGATCCCGGACTACAACCCGTCCGCGCCCACGCGTCCCCTGCCATCGATACTGCAGGGCAAGCAGTTGTCAGGTCCTGATTTCCGCCAGCCTTACCAGGCCACTGTCTACCGGATGGCCGCAAAGGTGTCGCCCGTTCTTCACCAGATGCCCTGCTATTGCCGCTGCGACCGGTCCATGGGCCACAACAGCCTGCACTCCTGCTTTGAGGGCACGCACGGCGCGGAATGCTCCACCTGCATGAAGGAAGCCGTCTTCGCCTACAACCAAACAAAGAAAGGCCGCACACCGGCCCAGATCCGCGCAGCCATTGAAAAAGGCGACTGGCTACAGGCAGACCTGGAACACGCCGCCCTGTAGCTGCTAGCTTAGCTCGGCCGATGGCCACAGCCAGGCTGCACCACGTACTCCGCTGGCGTCGCCGTGAATGGCTTTGCGGATGGGCGTCTCGCAACCTTTGCCGAAGGTGTACCCGGCGATCAGCGGCGGCAGATTCGTGTAAAGCCGGTCCAACCGCGACAGGCCGCCACCAATCACAATGCAATCCGGGTCAAGCAGGTTCATCACGTTGGACAGGCCGCGTGCCAGCCGGTCTTCCAGGCGTTTCAGAGCAGCCTCTGCTTCAGCGTCGCCCATATCGCTGCGCTGCACAATTTCCGGCCCGCGTAGAACATAACCGGTCACCCGCAGGTAATCGGATTCAAGCCCCGTGCCGGAGACCCATTTCTCCATGCATCCGCGCTGGCCGCAGTAGCAGGGCGGTCCGGGAAACTCGTCCGGCAGCTCCATGGGCAGAGTGTTGTGGCCCCACTCGCCGCCAATGCCGTTCGGTCCGCCGTGCACACGCGCGTTGATGGCGATGCCGCCGCCACAACCCGTCCCCAGGATTACGCCGAAGACAACGGCGAATCCAGCACCCGCGCCGTCTGTCGCTTCAGAAACCGCGAGGCAGTTGGCATCATTTGCACAGCGGATTACCCGGCCCATGTGGCTCGATAGGTCGCTCTCAAGCGGACGTCCGTTCAGCCAGGTGGAATTCGAATTCTTCACCAGCCCGGTCGACTTCACAATCGAGCCGGGAATGCCAACGCCAACCGTACCCTGGCTGCCTATGCGGGTCTCCAGCGAAGTGGCAACGTCGGCAATCGCCCTCACCGTGGCCTCGTAGTCCTCGCGCGGCGTGCTGACGCGCAGCCGGTCTACCTCGTTGCCGCTCGCATCAAAGGCACGGCCCTCAATCTTGGTGCCGCCCAGGTCGATACCGATACGTAAACCGTTCATCAGGAAACAGGCTGCCTTCCCGCGGCGGCTGCGGCATGCAGCTGCTGCTCAACAAGTTCGCAAATGGTGTGCAGCAGCAACTTGTGTGCTTCCTGAATGCGCGCCGTGACCGTGTGCGGCACGATCAATTCCACATCCGCCAGACCGGCAGTGCGTCCGCCATCCCGCCCAAGAAACGCCACAGTCGCCACGCCCGTTCGCTTCGCCGTATGGATTGCGCGCAGCACGTTTTCGCTGTTGCCGCTGCTTGTAAAGGCAAAGAGTATGTCACCGGGCTGCCCAAACGCGCGTATCTGACGCTCGAAGACTTCGTCAAAACTGTAGTCATTGCCGCAAGCCGTAAGGTCACCGCCATTTGCCGTCAATGAGATGGCCGGGTAAGGACGGCGGTCAGCCTGAAAGCGCACCACGAACTCGGTCGTTAGGTGCGAGGCATCCGCTGCCGAACCGCCATTGCCGCACGCCAGCAGCTTGTTGCCGCGCAGCAGCGTTTCGGCCAGCAGGTCCGCGGCACGCACCACTGCGGGTTCCATGGGTAGCAGTGTCGCAAGCATGGCCTGTGCGTCGGCAATGTTGTGCTGAAAGATGGAGTTTGTCATGATCGGCTTCGCTGAAAGATGGCGTTTGTCATAGTTAGTTCTTTTGAAAGCTCGAGTTTGTCATAGTTGTACTTTGCTCTTGTACCTAGCTTTCGGAAAAGCCGCACTCTGGCTTCTTGCCTACTTAGAACGTGATATCTGGAGCTGCTTGCACTTGTTTTGCGGCTTTAGCCGCTGAGATAGCAACGGTACCTGCCTGGAAGCTCGGCTTTAGCCGCTGAGATTAGACTCTCGGCGGCTAAAGCCACCATGTTGGTATCCATTCTGCTATCTCAGCGGCTAAAGCCGCGTGGCTAAGTTCGGCTGAAACCGCATGTCTAAGTTTAAATTAAGGAACCGCCACTCTATGCAGCAATGTGATCTGTGCGCATCCCCCTATGCAGGCCGTTTCTGCAGATAATTCTTCACGTAGTCGCGGACGCCGTCTTCCAGCGTGGTGAACGGCTTTGTGTATCCTGCTGCCCGCAACTTGTCCGTCTTTGCTTCGGTGAAGTACTGGTACTTGCCCTGCAGGTGCTCGGGCATGTCGACGTACTCAATCTGCGGGTTGTAACCCATGGCGCTGTACACGGCCGTGACCAGGTCGCGCCAGGTGCGAGCGGTGCCGGTACCGCAGTTAAACAGGCCGCCGGTCTCTGGGTTATCCAGTAGAAACAGCGTCACATCCACGGCATCTTTCACGTAGATGAAGTCGCGCATCTGCTCGCCATCTGCATAGCCCGAACGATGGCTCTTGAACAACTGCACACTACCCTTGCCGTCGGTACCGACCTGGCCGAAGCTCTTGTTTACGACGGATCGCATATCGCCCTTGTGCTCTTCATACGGGCCGTAGACATTGAAGTACTTCAAGCCGGCAATGGGGTTTTCTGCCTTTGCGAACAAACCCTTGCGCAGCGCCCAAAGGTCGAACATGTGCTTGGAGTAGCCGTACATATTCAGCGGTTGCAACGAGGGCGTGACTGAGTCGGCGTCATCGTAGCTCCTGCTGCCATCGCCATAGGTTGCCGCGGAAGACGCATAGACAAAGCGCGCGCCATGCTCCTGCGCGTACTCGCAAAGTGCCCGTGTGTAGGCGTAGTTGTTGCTTAGGAGGTAGTCGTTCCCGATGCCGTGCACGCGGTCCAGAAACTCGTCAGGCGAAAAGATGTCGTCATACTGCAGGCCAAGCAGGTTCTTCCACTTTTCACCGGTGCCAAGCTGGTCCACCAGCAACAGGTCTGTGTGGCCGCGCCGGTTCAGTTCTGCAACCACGTTGCGGCCGATGAAGCCTGCCGCCCCGGTCACCACGATCATCTTGCCCATGCGCTTCATTCTACCCATGGCTTCGGCGGAATCGATCCTTCTTTAGGAAAGCAGAACGCCCGTTCCAGCCCCAAACAAAGAATCAAGCCATTCCCTTGCTAGACTTGAGAGTCCGCATGCCAGAAAAGTTCTATCTCACGACTCCGATTTACTACGTCAACGCGCGTCCGCACATCGGCCATGCGTACACGACCATTGCCGCCGACACACTGGCGCGGCAGCAGCGCCTGTTGGGTGCGGACACCTACTTCCTGACCGGCACCGATGAGCA
>CAXUEW010000102.1:1807-10465 GCA_964250115.1 uncultured Terriglobus sp. | reverse complement strand
GACATAAGCAAGGGAGAGCACATTGTCTCGAAGGCTCTGATCGACCGATAGATTCCAGCTTTGCGTATACGGCGGCAGCAGGCCGCGATCAATCGTAAACGTCGACGCAGGCAGGGCAAACTGTCCTGGCGAAAAGGGGTCGCTGACGGCTGCTGTTGGATTGATGTAGTTGATGTTGCCGGTAAGCGTACGGATGACCGTGTTCGGAAGTGCCGAGCTCGCATCGGCATGCCCACGCCATTGAGCAGCTGATCGTAAAAGATGCCGTACGCCGCACGCACCACGGTCTGGCTGTTACCGCGCGTATCCCACGCAAAGCCGACGCGGGGTGCAACATCGCCTTTAAAAATAGGCGCAATCGTGTCGGGTACGCCGGTGTCGCCCGGGAACAGCAGGCCGGTTGGCGCATTGGGATGCACGGTCGATTGCTGACCCGGCGTAAAGGCCATCAGGCGATTGTGGATGTCGCGGAACGGAGTCGTGATTTCGTATCGCACGCCATAATTGAGGGTCACCCTGGGGCTGACACGGTATCCGTCCTGTAAGAATGCGCCCAGTTCCCATCCCCGGAGGTCGCGCGTAAAGTCGCCGCCGGCCTGCGTGAAAATGTCCGGCCGGCCCAGGAGAAAATTTGCCAAGGCATTATTCGTAAGTCCCTGAACCGTGAAGCTGAAAGAGCCTGACGCAAAATTTGCCTGGTAGCCGTTGAGCTGCGTGCGGCGGAACTGCCCGCCCAGGCTGGTGACATGCTTGCCCTGGGTGTGGGTGAGATTGGCACTGACGGCGTAGTCGTTCTGCACGGTATCGCGCGGGTTGATGATGGGATCGCCGACGTTGGAGAAGCCCTGCGTCATAATGAGGGGCGCGCCCGTCGCCTCAGCCCGGGTCGAGGAGTAAGTGAACCCGAAAGCCTGCGGTGAAAAACCCGAAAGGCGCTTGTCCAGCACAATGTGGTTTTGAAGAAAACTTATGTTGCCTGTAAGTACCGTGCGCGGTGAAAAGATATGCGTTGCCGTAAGTCCGGCAAGGTGCGTGTTGGTGAAGTAACCCACGGGAAAACCCGGTACGTCGGCACCCAGCTCGGAATACGGATTGAGTAACTCCAACGTGGAGTAACTATAACGGGCGCTCAAGACATCCGACGGGCCAATCAGCCAATCCGCTTTCACTCCGCCCTGATCGCTGTTGTACTGGCTCTTGTTCGTCGTTTGAGCCAGGTGCGGATCTTGCAGGGTATTTGGGATGGGGAAGAATCCAAGATACCTTGCCGTGATTGGGCTGATCTGCCCGGCCAGATTGTTGGTGAAGGGTGTTCTGGTCGCGTTAAGAAGAATGGGAGCAGACGCCGAGAAGTCACCATTTCGCTCCGCGACGGTAGGCACAATCACGCCGTGCGTAATGTCCTGGATGGTACGGATGCCTTCGTAATAGCTGAAGAAATACGCGTGGTCCCGCAGGATTGGCCCACCGACCGTTCCTCCAAACTGGTTCTGCTTCAGGCGCTCCTTCCTTGGAGCGAAATAGTTATTCGCATTAAGTTTGTCGTTGCGCAGAAACTCATATGCGGTGCCGTGAAAGTGGTTGGTTCCGGATCGCGTAACGATGGTCGTGATGCCACCATTCGTGCCGCCAAACTCAGCGGGTGCCGTGGAGGAGAGAATGCGAAACTCTGCCATGGCGTCCGCCGGCGGCCGAAATGCAAAACCGCCGTCCATGCGATTGACGTCGCGCATCCCATCGACGAGAAAGGTGTTCGATTCCGGGCGCTGCCCGTTCACCTCATAGTTCTGGCCTGCGCGACGGAAGCTGCCTTGCACGGAAAGACCCGCGGAGGCCGGCCGTACGCCAGGCTGAAGAATGCCGAGCTGACTAAAGTTGCGGCCGTTCAGCGGCAGGGCGGCGATTTCGCGTTCGCTCACGACAGCGCCCTGTGCCATCTCATTCGATTGTAGGCGTGCAACTGCCGAGGTCACTTCAATCGTCTGCTGCGTCGAGGCGGGAACCAGCCGAACAACAATCTGCGCCTGATTGCCGACATCCAGACGGACCTGGTTGCTCGCCCAGGTCGCAAAGCCGGGCGCGCGGACTTCCACCCGGTAACTGCCGATGAAGACTTCCTGGAAGGAAAACTCACCGCGCGGATCGGAGCGTTGCGTGCGTTGTTGACCGGTATCGGGCGAAGTAAGGACGATCTCGGCGCCCGGAACCAAAGCGTTCGTAGAGTCGGTCACGATGCCGCGAAGAGAAGCCGTGACGCTCTGACTCCAGGCGATAGGTGTGAACAGCGCAAGCACAACGGCACAAACAGGCTTCAGCCCGAACGACATATCCACTGCAGCAACCAGACGGGGACGACTCATGACTCTCCAGCAAGGAACAAACGCATAATACCGGTTCAAGCGCGCGGCGTCTCGCATTAGCTTTTGAGAGGTACCTCGTCCGTACCGTCTTACACTGGAAATGATGGCACTCCGCAGGCGTCCTCTGCTCAAGCACTTCCGCGGCGCACACCAGGAGTACGCATCCATGAGGCCACGGCGGGCTGACGGGCTTCCTGCTTCGGCAGCTCCCAGCTTTCGTGTCATTGAACGTAAGCCGCCACGCCCCGCTGCCATCGTGTTCGCGATGCTGATTGCCGGTGGTGTGCTCTTCATGACCGCACTTGGCCTGGGGCATAACCGCGCAAGACGTTTCAGCGATGCCGGCACCAGCGCTGCACGTTCCCCGGGTGCCACGGGCGAAGCCGGTGCCTCTGCAGGTAAGGACGAGGATGACGATCCCTCGCAGATCGACACCATCGTACTCGGTGATGCCGGCGACGCTCCTGTACCCGCCCGCAGAAAAGATCGCGTGAGCGATGTGCACGCCACGATCATCGTTCACTTGCCCCGCTTCGGTCAGCAGGCAGGCCTGATCCCTGACAGCCCTGCAGGCCACCTGCTTTACGGCTGGCTTGCGGCCTTCAACCAGGCGAGCGACCCTGCCCTTCAGCAAGCCCTGCCCAATGTCGCGCCTGCCTTCACAGCCGGCGCGCAGATGCAGTTGCGGCAGCAGACAGGCGGCTTCGAATTGCTGTCAGCCAAAGAGGTTCAGCCGGGCGTCCTCGTCTTCCGCCTGCGCGACCAGACGCCCCTTGCGACGGAGACTTTAGGCACGCTGCAGGTGCGGCCAAATTCCAAGCCTGCCGCAATCGCGAGCTTCAGCCTTCGCGCGGTTGTGCCTGCCGGCAAGCAAGCCACAACGGGTGTGCCGGCGACTTCGCCATAGCGGTAGCAGGCGCATCGCCGCGCAACATAAAGGGAGCGGCATGATGCCGCTCCCTTTATGTTGTGACTGTCTGCAATGCGTAAGCTAGACCGTTGCAGGTTCCGCTGCAGCTGCCTTTTCGGCTGCCGCTTTTTCTGCCTTGGCCGCCGCTGCCTTGCGGTCTGCGACGTTCTCGCCCAGTTCCGCTGCCATCTTCTCTGTGGAGAAGGCTTCGATCAGGTCGCCCACGCGGACGTCGCGATGGCTGCCCAGGTCGATACCGCATTCCATGCCGTTGGTGACTTCGCGGACATCGTCCTTGAAGCGCTTCAGGTTGGCGATCTTGCCCTTCCAGATTTCCGCACCATCGCGCGTCAGACGAACCTGGGCGTTGCGGGTGATGTTGCCGTCGCGAACCACGCAGCCGGCAATCTGCCCAACCTTTGTGATCTTGAAGACGTTGAGCACCTCGGCCCGGCCGAGATAGTTCTCGCGGTAGACCGGGTCGAGCAGGCCAAGCATCGCCCTGCCCATCTCGTCCTGCAGCTCGTAGATGATCGAGTGCAAGCGAATCTCGACGTTGTCCTGGTCGGCCAATTCCTGCGCCTTGCGTTCCGGCCGCACGTTGAAGCCGATGACGACAGCGTTGGAAGCAGCCGCCAGCAGAACGTCGCTTTCCGTAATGGCACCGACACCCGAGTGCAGCACGCGGACGCGAACCTTTTCCGTCGACATGCGCTGCAGGCTGTCCGTAAGCACTTGGACGGAACCCTGCACATCGCCCTTGAGGATGAGGTTGAGGTCCTTGACGCCGGCCTGCTTGATCTGCTCCGCAAGGTTCTCGAGAGAAACCCGGCTGGACTTCGCCAGCTGTGCCTCGCGCTCCTTGAGCGTGCGGTAGCGTGCAATTTCCTTGGCGCGGTCACGGTCTGCCATCACGATGAAGGTATCGCCTGCATCCGGAATGCTTTCCAGACCCAGGATTTCGACCGGTGTCGACGGCCCTGCGACCTCGATAGGACGTCCACGATCGTCAAACATGGCGCGGATCTTGCCGAAGGTATTGCCGACGATGTAGCTGTCACCAATCTTCAGCGTACCGTTCTGCACAAGGATGGAGGCGACCACACCGCGGCCACGGTCAAGCTTCGCTTCGATCACGGTGCCCACTGCGGGACGATCAAGGATGGCGCGCTGGACATTCGTATCGGCGACCAGGCAGATCATCTCTTCCAGACCATCAAGATTGATGCCCTTCTTTGCGGAGACCTGGATGAACGGCGTGTCGCCGCCCCATGTATCGGGCTGCAGGCCACGTTCGGCGAGTTGCTGCATGACCTTTTCAGGATTGGCACCTTCCTTGTCGATCTTGTTGACAGCGACAATGATCGGCACCTTGGCGGCGCGTGCGTGATCGATGGCTTCGATGGTCTGCGGCATGACACCGTCGTCCGCGGCGACGACTACGACAACGATATCGGTCACCTTGGCACCACGCGCACGCATACGTGTGAAGGCCTCGTGACCCGGCGTGTCGAGGAAGACGATCTCGCGTCCGAAAGCGGGTGAATCCGGCTTCTTGACGTGTACCTTGTACGCGCCGATGTGCTGTGTAATGCCGCCAGCCTCGCCAGCTGCCACATCGACCTTGTCGTTTTCCGTAGAGCGGATCGCATCGAGCAGCGATGTCTTGCCGTGGTCGACGTGACCCATGACGGTGACCACCGGCGAACGAATCACCTCGGTCATGCCGGTAGTGTCTTCCAGCAGGCCCTCGATGGCCTCATTCTCCATCTGCTCTTCGACCGTTTGAATCTGCGCATCGGCACCATAGGCAGCAGCGACCGACTTGACCAGTTCGTTGTCCAGTGACTGGTTGACGGTTACAAAGACGCCGCGCATCAGCAGAGTGGCGATCAGGTCCTTGCCGCGAAGGTCCAGCTTCTCAGCGAGATCCTTGACGGTGATGCCCTCGGTTACGGTAATGGTCCTCGTGATCGGGACTTCACCGCCCATGGCAATCTGGGCTCCGCCAAAGCGTGACGGCGGAGCAAAGCCCTTCATCGGGCCTTCCTTGCTCTTCTCGTAACGCTTCTTATTCGCGGCACCCTTCTTGGCCGCAGGACGCATGCCGGGCTTTTGTGCACCGGGAGCGCCTTCCGCTACCAGGCCGGGAGCGCCGGGACGCGGTCCCCCGAAGCCGGGGCGGCCGGCGCCAAAGCCGGGACGTGCTCCGAAGGCAGGACGTGCACCGGGACCGCCGGCGGGAGGGCCGCCTGGGAAGGTGCGCGTAGGATGCATGGGCCGGCGTACGGCACCAGGCGCACCCGCGCCGGCGAAACCGCCGGGGCCACCCGGACCACCGGAGTAAGGCGGACGCGAGCCGCCAGGCCCACCGGGAGCGCCTCCAGGACGCTGGAAGATGGGCCTGCGCGCAGCCTGTCCAGGAGCGGGAGGCGGGGCAGCGTAGGTGGGCCGAGGGCCGGTCTGCGGCATGATGACACGGCGCACAGGCGCGGCAGGCGGTTCCGGAACAATCGCCGCTGGAGGAGCTTCAACAACGGGCGGTGGCGGTGGTGCTACCGGAACTACCGGAGACGCTACAACCGGTGGACGTGCCACCACCACGCCGGAAGGCGGAGGCGTGCTGCCTGCAATGGCAGGACGCTCCACAGGAGCGGCACCTGGACGAACCACGACACCAGAAGGCGGCCGCGAAGCAATCGCCGGGGCGGTACGTGCGACAGGCTGCACAATCGCTGGAGCCTGGCGCACCTGAGGCACGATCCTGCGAGGCGCATCACCTGACGTCGCCGGCACGGCACCCGTGCGGGGCTGTGCAATGTTCAGCGTCGGCATGACCGGACGTGTATTTGGGGCGCGTGCCGGGACAATCGGCGCAGCAGGCGCGGGAACCACAGCAGCCTGGCTGGCTGCTTGTACCGGAGCTGGTGCAGACTGTACAGGAGAGAATGCTGGTGCAGGAGGCACCGGAGGCGCAGCCACGACTACGGGCGCGATGGAAGCCACGGCAGGCGGCGCATCGACGGCCTTGGGCGGAACGACCGCGACCACAGCGGGGCGGCTGGGAGGCACAAACGCAGGACGCGACGCAGCAGCCTGTTCGGCCTGCTTACGCTCCAGAATGGCCTTCATGACGTCGCCCGGCTTGGTTGCGCGGGACAGGTCGACCTTTTGCCGGGCTTCAGCCGCGGAGGCTGAGGCTCTCAGTGAAGGTCGGCCACCTGTAAGGTGAGCACGGACCTTCTCCGCTTCGTCTTCCTCGATGGAACTCGAGTGGGTCTTCTTCTCGGTGACTCCGACAGCCGTAAGCGCGTCAAGAATGCTCTTGCTCTTGACCTCAAGCTCACGCGCCAGATCGTTGATACGTACTTTACTCATCCGCCCTCATTACTCCGTAACCCTCTGCTAGCTGTTCATTGCAGCTCCACTCCAGAAGGAATCAAACCCAGTACATCCATTATCGCTTGAAAGCGTAGAATACGCGCTTTCCATTCGTTTTGCGTGCGCAACGGTTGGGCAGAGCGAGTTTCCGCCCTGCCCAGTTGACCGCTAGCCACGGGTGTTCTCGTCCGGATCGATGGTCTCGTTGGCCGTCTCACCAGCCTGCGCGGCAAGGTCGTCCACCGTCTGGTTGTCCATCTCGATGCCGGCCTCGCGCACATCCGCATCGCTGCCAAAACCATCAAGCTGGCTCTCGGCGTCTTCGCGCGCAATCAGTTCGTCCGCGGACTCCTCGATTTCAAGCGGCTCGATACCATCGAGTCCACGCTCCGCAATGATTGCTTCCGGTGTCTTGCTCATGGAACTCTCCTCTGTCAGGTCGCCGCTGTCGCCATCGGAAACCTTCGTGTCAGAAGCCAACTGAAGCGTTTCGCCAGCCTCAGAACCTTCGTTGTCATTGTCTGTGGCAGGATCGTACGGCTTGCCGTCAGCTTCCGTCGGTGCCGCGTGCGACACAGAAGAATCAGATGCGGTGTTGTTCTCCAACGACGCGGACAGGTCACTGACCGGCTGCGCGGGGCGTTCTTCACCTTCTTCATACTGGCCGAAGTAGTGCCGTACCGCGACCGCAATTTTATCGACCGAGCGGTCGCCAATGCCGGGAACCTCGCCCAGTTCTTCCGCGGTCATGTCTGCAAGATGCTCCACCGTCGTAATGCCTGCGGCAATCAACTTCTCCAATACCTGCTCACCAAGTTCCGTCACCTGCTCGATCGGTGTCTGCGGACCGCCGCTCATCGCGGACATGGCCTGTTCGACTTCCTGACGCTTCTCTTCTTCGCTCTTGATGTCGATCTTCCAGCCCAGCAGCTTCGCCGCCAGCCGGACGTTCTGACCTTTCTTACCGATGGCAAGTGAAAGCTGTGTGTCATCCACAATAACTTCCAATTGCTTTTCGCCAAGATCGAGGATCGATACGCGCGAAACCTTCGCCGGCTGCAGCGCCTTCTCCGCGAATGTTGTGATCTCTTCCGAAAACTCGATGATGTCGATTTTCTCGCCGCGAAGTTCGCGAATGATGCTCTGCACACGCATGCCCTTCATGCCGACGCACGCGCCGACGGGATCGACATCCTTGTCGCGCGAGACAACGGCAATCTTGGTCCGCTCACCCGCCTCACGCGCAATGGCGCGAATGGCAACTGTGCCGTCGTAGATCTCCGGAACTTCGCTCTGGAACAGGGTCTGCACCAGCGACGGAGCGGCGCGGCTGACGATGACCTGCGGCCCCTTGGCGGCGCGGTCCACTCGCAGCAGCGCCACGCGGATGCGCTCGCCCACGCTGAACTGCTCCAGCCGCGACTGTTCGCGCTTCGGCATCCGTGCCTCGGCCTTGCCCAGGTCGAAGATGACGTCCATCGGCTCCACGCGCTTCACGGTGGCGTTGATAATCTCACCGACGCGGTGGTTGTACTCATTGAACACGGTATCGCGTTCGGCTTCTCGCACCTTCTGGAAGATCACCTGCTTCGCCATCTGCGCGGCGATGCGGCCCAGCGGCGAGGTGTCCTTGTAAAAGCGCAGTTCCGCGCCTTCCTCAACCTCAGGTGCCATCTCACGCGCATCGGTCAGCGTCAGCGTATTTTCAATGTCTTCAATGTCTGAATCGTCAGAGACTACGGTCTTGTAGACATAGGCTCGGATCTCGCCGCTTTCCTTGTCGAACTCGCCGCGCATGTTTTCCTGCGTCTTGTAGTACTTGCGCGTTGCGAGCGCAATGGCGTCTTCAACGGCACCCACCACGATCTGTGGATCGATGCCCTTGTCGCGGCTCATGGTTTCAATTGCCTGGTACAGTGCGCTTGCCATTTCCTTGTTTCCTCAACCTTCTATTCAGTTGTCGTGCTGCTTTATTGCTTTGCCGCTGTACCGGATAGCCGCCAAATG
>CAXUEW010000102.1:0-1797 GCA_964250115.1 uncultured Terriglobus sp. | reverse complement strand
GCGTATCTAAATCTCAACCACCAGATTCGCTTTCTCAATATCCCTCAGCGATAGTTCCACCCTCTCCGGCGAAACCTCTGCACCCTTCTTCCGTTTTCCCTTTAGTTTCGCAGCAGAAAGGTCCAGCGTAACGACGTCCCCTGCGATACTCATGCGGCCGGTCAACACCTTGGACCCGTTCACGGGGGAAAATAGCTTGGCGGTGACCAAGAAGCCCTGAAAACGCTCCCAATCCGCCGGCCGCAGCAGTTTGCGCTCGATACCCGGCGAGGAAACCTCCAGCGTGTACTCCGCCGTGCCGGGCACCAGGTCTTCCACATCAATCAGCGTGCCGAAATCCGTTGCAAAAACCGCGCAATCTTCGTGCGTGACACCCGAAAGCGCCTCGACCGGAACACCGCTTGGCAGGCCGGACTCAGCCTGTTCGGCCTGAGCTTTCAGCGCCTCACGTTCCGCGGCATCCTTCTCGACGAAAACCCTGAGCACGCGAGTCTTGCCTGCCCCACTGAAGTCCACTTCTACGATCTCAAGGCCGTGGCTGGCGGCCACACGGTCGGCGGCTGCACGAACTGCATCCATCTGCAACGCCATGAATCCCCCTCCCCGCGATTGCGAAACTTACCCTGCAGGCAAAGAAAAAGGCGGGCATCTAGCCCACCCAGCCTTTTCACGCGTGTTCAATCATCGCCCGAAAAACTTTGCGTACCACATCAGACTACGCCAAGTGATATCTCAATTCAAATGACTGCCGTCCCCGGCGCGTCCAGCAAAGTTCATTCCTGCATCTTTTGACGAAAGTGGCCTCCGGCGTCCTACAACAACAGGACCATGGGCTGTACGCAGAAGGGTGAGCATGACGCAGACCAGCGAGCAGAACGCGCCACACGGGACTGGCAGGATCGGCCGTAGCCGCGAACTGGATGAGAGACGCGCTCCAGCCGGGACGCCGCAGGCTCCACGATCCACGACTGTGATTTATCTGGTCGCTTTGTTGATCATTGCAGGCATCTCGCTTACGTCACATTTTCTGACGAACCGGATCGTGGCCAGGCAGGAGAACACTGCCTTGCTGGTAAACACCGCAGGCAGGCAGCGCATGCTGTCACAACGCATTGCCAGGCTTGCGGACGAGGTCGCGGATGGATCGATCAGCGGCTCGGCAGGCCGACCGGAAATCTTGGCTCTTGCTTCACGCATGGAGACTGCGCAACACCAGATGGTTTATGGCGACGTGACCCAGGGCATGCTGCCTGCGACGTCCCCGCGTCTACGCGTCATCTACTTCGGCAACCCGATTCACCTGGAACAGCAGGTCAACACGTTCCTGGCACACGCCCGCGCGTTTGCACAGCGATCTGCGCCCACCATGCGCGACCCTGACCTGCTCGCCTTGCGTTATGACGTCACCGCTCCCCTGCTGAATGGTCTGGATGCTGCCGTCTCGGAGTACCAGTCCGCTTCAGAGCATGACGTTCGCCATCTGCGCCATGTGATGAACAGCCTCACGGGCATGATGCTGGTCGTGCTTGTACTGGAAGCGCTTCTAATCTATCGCCCCTTGTTCAACCGTCTGACCGGAGCCATCTCGCTGCTGATCAAAGTTTCCAACACCGACTTCCTGACCGGCGCAATGAATCGCCGCGCTTTTCTGGGATGCGCGGAGGACGAACTGGCAACGGCAAGGCGTCTGCAACAACCCCTTTGCCTGCTGATGGCCGACGTGGATCACTTCAAGCAGTACAACGACACCTACGGTCACCCGGAAGGCGATGTCGTGCTGAAGCGCGTCGCCGATCT
>CAXUEW010000101.1:0-10578 GCA_964250115.1 uncultured Terriglobus sp. | reverse complement strand
AGGTCAGCGCGCGCGAGCAGCGCAGCGGCCAGGCTGCGGAAGTCGAGGTCAAGCCCAGCTACGGTCTGACGGACGATCAGGTGGAGGAAATGATTCTCGCCTCGTTCGACCACGCCGAGGACGATCTGAATCAACGCCAGTTGATCGAAGCACAGAACGAAGCGCGCACCATTCTGGAAGCCGTCGAAAAGGGTTCGAAGCACCCTGCGTGGCAGAAGCTTTCCGGCGACGAAATCGAGCATATCCACGCCGCCGTTGCCGAACTGGACGGCAGCGTCAAAGGCGGAGAGTACAAGCTGATCCGCCGCGGCATCGACGAGCTGGACAAGCGCACGCACCGCTTTGCCGAGCTGATGATGGATACCGCCGTGACCTCCGCTCTGACCGGTCAAACGATGAACGATGCGGGCGACAAGCTTGGTGAAGGGCCGAGCGCACCGCATCCGTTCGCCGCTGCGGACATTGATGACGCACCGTTACCTTCGTCTGCAAAGGAGGAGCCGCAGAAGCCAGAGGACGAGTCGAGGAACGAGTAATCATGCCAACTGTCTTGCGCATCGGCCTTACCGGTTCTTCTTCTACAGCCTCGAGAACAATGAACCAGCCCAGATCCATATCCAGCGAGATCAGGATCTGGCGAAGTACTGGCTGCAACCGGTAGAGTTGTCCTGGAACCGTGGCTTCCGTGCGCATGAGCTTACGCGCTTACGGGAGCTGGTCATTGAGCATGAAGGGCTGTTTGTGGAGGCTTGGAATGAGCACTTCGGTGGTTGAACTCGATGCAAGTGCTGTCGATGTGCGCGTCAGCGACGATGCGCTTCACGTCACACTGGCGGACGGTCGCGAGCTCGAAGCTCCGCTTGCCTGGTTTCCCCGGCTGCGAGATGCATCCACTCGCCAACGGGCGCACTGGGAGATCATCAGACGCGGGTACGGGATTCACTGGCCAGAGATTGATGAAGATATCTCGGTAGCCAGCCTGCTTCGCTTGTCATAGGTCCGCTCCACCCTTTTGCAGGCTCTTCCTTTGTTGCCGCCGGTATGTGAATACTCACTGGCTGCCCAGCTTCTCAAACGGAACGTTGCCTATCGGATACTGGCGCCAGTCCTTATAATCGAAGTGCCACCACTCGGTTGGGTTGACCAGGAATCCCTGCTCTGTCATCACTGTGCCCAGCAGGCTTCGGCCTTCGCGTTCTTTCTCTGTTCCACCCGCGTAGTCGGCGTAGGCGCGTTCGGTCATCTCGTCGTAGCCGCTTGGCATCGTGACTTCCGCGCCGGTCTTCAGATCATAGAGCGACAGGTCTACCGCGCAGCCGCGGTTATGCTTCGATCCTTCGGCAGGATCGGCGACGAAGATCTTCTGTTTGTCCGGCGTGGCATCCCAGAAGATCCGGGTGACATACCAGGGCCTGTAGCCGTCGTGGATGATCAGGCCGTAACCCATCGCCCGCAGCTTCTGACTGGCTCGTGCGACAGCCTCAGCCGCTGGACGTTGCAGGAATGCACGTGCCTGCGTGTACACCGGCGTTCCGAGGAAGTTGTTTGAGCTTGCGTAGCGAACATCAAGCTTGATCGTTGGATCAAGCTTCACAAGTTCCACCAGATCAGTTTGGCGGAACTGTCCCTGCTCGCGCGGTGGGTTCGCGGCGAGCGCCTCACGTCGCAGCTCGTCCACGGGACGTAGCGGCACGATGCGGAAGCTCACAGCCTGCGATGGTGCCGGTCCCAAAGCCAGCAAGCAGCCAACCCACACCCAACCTCCCGATCGCTTCATGATCCTGATGGTGCCATGGCATTTCAATCGCGGCAAGGTTCGCCGGACATCCGTGTCATGCATCCAGTGACGGCGATCAGCTCTCACCAACTCATGGTGCCGGGTGCCCCTTTGAACGGTCCGCGCACGTGCGACGTGATCCATCCACCGTAGAAGTCGCCGGGCTGTGCGTGGACGCGCTCGCCGTCGACGGTGCATTCATCCACGCGGCTTGCATAGAACGCTAGGTGATCACGCAGACCTTCATACGTACCTGTCGGATCGGGGTAGCTCCAAGCCGCGTCGGCCACCACCGTACTGCCAGCCAATACGCTACACAGATCGATGTTCCAGTAAGTGGCGTACCCCTTCCACTCGCAGAAGCTGCTGCGCCGCTGTGACCGGACAAGCAAATGCATTGCGATATCTGCCTGCGGAATGTAATACACGGGCGGGTGGCTCGTTTCAAGGATGCTCCACGCATTGCTTGTCTCTGCAAGGACAGCACCTGCATGCACGATGCGAAGCAGACGTGCCGTGCGTTCCAACCGCGGCGGCCGCGGGTAGTCCCATACCGATTCCACTTCAGCAGCGCTCATCCTGTTCCCTGTTCCTAGGTATTCGATGCGGCTGCCAACGTACACTGCTCCAAGAGGATGGCATGATCAACGCGGCAGACAAACAGTTGAACAGGATGGACAGGCTCGGCGACATGGGCCATTTCCCTGCCGTGGTCAACGCCGGTGCGACGGTCAACATCCTGCTTACCCTTTGCGTGACGTGGTGGCTGGTGCCGCGCTTTCCGCAGGTGTTCGCGCCTATGGTTTGGATTACGCTGGTGCTTGCGCTGAACCTGCTGCCTGTCGTGCTGTTGCGCCTCACGATGCGTGACGATGATGTGTACCCCACACTGCGCACGATGAACTTCGTGCGCGATCAGCACAGGTTTTCTGACTGGGTGTACCTTGCCGCATCGGCAAATATGGCGTTCTGGGTGCTGGCATCGTGGGCTGTGTTTGCGGTTCGTTATCGCGTATCGACGTTGATCACGGTGCTGGTGATCGCGGCGCTTGCCACGTTTTCACCGGTGCTGCTGCGCGGCTCCCGGCAGGCCAGCTAGAACACCGCTTGCATCAACGCGGCTTTAGCCGCTGAGATGGGAATCTCAGTGACGAAACCATCCACTTGTACGTGTCTCTCTATCTTCGCGGCTGAAGCCGTCACATTGCATTCTTCAAAGACGGCGGCTTGGGCCACTTGTCAGCTTCAAGACAGCCACTTCAGCAAACGAATCACGCCCATCCCTGCGGGCTTGCGGTGCGCTGACACTTCTGTGCGGCCGTGGATCTCGGCCCGATGATCGCGGTAGTGGCCGTAGGCGCGCAGCAACATTTGCTCGTTGGTCAGCGTGGGCTGCCAATGCAGCTCCTGCTTGGCACGCGAGGTGTCGAAGACGAAGTTTTCCGCGATCATCTTGTAGTGGTACGGCCCCAGCGGCGAAATGCGCAGCTTGTGCGCGGCGATCATGGCGGCGATGGTCGGCCCCTTCGGCAGCGAGCGTACGCGGCTGTGGCTGCCGCTCTGAGCGATGACGCTTTCGTACACGGCGCGCATGCTTTTCACATCGTCAGAGCCGAGATGGAATAGGCCGCTTCGTGCGTAGCCCGCGGCGAGCAGGCATGCGGTGGCCAGATCGTCCGCGTAGATGAACTGGTAGCGATTGCCGCCGTCGCCCACGACCCAGACCGTCTTGCTGTCGTCGATGAACTCGTACAGTATGGCCAGCAGGCCCAGGCGACCCTCATCCATGATGGTGGGCACGCGCAGCGTGACGACGTCGAGGTCCGCCGCAAAGGCCTGCAGTCGCCGTTCACCTTCCAGCTTGCTGCGACCGTAGATTTCGATGGGCGCGGGAACATCGACATCTTCCTGCACCGGATGGCCCAGATCTGAAGCCCATAGGCAGTTGCTTGAGATGAAGACAAACGGCTTCACTCCATGCGCCCGCGCCGTTTCCGCCAGCAGCACGGTCGAGTCCACGTTGCTGGACCACAGCAAATATTCATCGATACGAGTTCCATGCGCCAGCTGCGCCGCGCAATGAAAGACGGCGTCGAAACGGTGCTGCGTGAAGGCACTCTCAACGAGCGCACGATTCCGAAGATCGCCCTGAATGCTGGTCAGGCCCGGCGCGCCCGCATCCTCGTCACGCTCCAGATCGATATTGACCACGGTGTGGCCTTCACGCAGCAGGCGCCGCTTCAGAATGCCGCCAAAGAAGCCGGACGCGCCGGTGACCAGGTAACAGGACATACTTCCATGCTAACTGCCGACGAACGCGCCCTTGTACACTTGCAGGTCGCCTGAAAGTCTCTGGAACATTAAACGGAGCAGGATTACCACGATGGGTAGAAGTAGACGCGGCGACTCTAGGCCTGATCGACCTCTCGGGCCAGATCCACTTCCCGGCGCGCGACTTCTGCAGCGGCGTTCGGGAAAAGGCTGCGTGCAGCAGTCAGCAGTTTGTCCGGAGCAAAGCTCTCCACGTGAACGTCAGCGACATCGCCGTGGAGCACTTCGCCTGTAAGAATGCGCTTGATCTCCGGATAGCGATCCCGGACCACCAGCAGAAATGCCTCGGCTTCACGGCCACGGTCTGCTGAGACGACAACGCAGTGGAGACGCGGGAAAACTTCCAGCGTGACGAATGCTTCTTCGTACGAATAAACCGTAATGACATTAAACTTGGCTGTTTCCAGAACCAACTTTCGCGTGGAAATGCTTCCCGCGAACTCCCGGTCCACCACTAGAAAACACGGTCGCAAAAGCAAAAGGGTATCTCCTGAATTCATCGTCATCTTACGACGGCACTGCGGTCACAATACGTTCGACCCCGCATAGATCTTTCACGTAGCGCAGCGTACGCCACATGCCAAACAGTGCATCCAGCGCATGGCTGCGTCCGGCGGTTTCCATCAGGAGCCATCCGCCAGGCTTCAACAGGCGCGCGGCTTGTGGCAGAAGCCTGCGAATGACAACAAGACCGTCATCCCCGCCAAACAGGGCAAGGTGGGGTTCGTGGTCACGCACCTGCGCATGCAGCTCCGACGCTTCAGTAGTCGGGATGTACGGTGGGTTGGATACGATCAGGTCGAACTTCGATTCAGCGCCCGCGGCATCCAGAAGATCGCTCTCAGCAAAACGAACATGGCTTGCACCCAGCAATTCCGCATTGATCCGCGCAATCTCAAGTGCCTCGGTTGAGATGTCCAGTGCGAGGATGCTGCTGTGCGGGAACTCCAGCGCGAACGTCACTGCCAGGATGCCGCTGCCGGTGCCCACATCCGCAATGCGCAACGGCATGGATCGTGCCGGGAACAGCCGAAGCGCCTCTTCCACGATGTGTTCCGTCTCGGGCCGAGGGATCAGAACGTCAGGCGTGACGCGAAATTCGCGTCCGAAGAACTCCTGCGTGCCGCGCAGGTGCTGGATGGGAACAGCACCGCGACGCTGGGCGATCATGCCCTGAAACGCGCCTGCCTCCTCCTCTCGCAGCGGACGTTCGGGATTCGCAAGCATCTGGATGCGGCTCAAGCCGGTGGCGATTTCAAGTATCTGCTGGGCGTCACGCGCGGCGTTTTCACGCAGGTCGTCACGCATGGCCAGCCGCGCGGCGCCGAAGCGCAATGCATCTGAGACAGTACATCCCCTGATCTTCAGCGGCTCATGCGATCGGTCGGCCTGCGGAGGCAGTAAAGGCGGCATCAGGCGGCTACTGCCTCGGCCTTCAGGCGTTCGCTGGTATCGTGCGCAATCAATGCATCCACAATCGGCTGCAGCTTGCCTTCCATGACGTATTCCAACTGGTGCAGCGTCAGGCCGATGCGGTGGTCGGTGAGGCGGTTTTGCGGAAAGTTGTAGGTGCGAATCTTTTCGCTTCGGTCACCTGTGCCTACCTGCGATTTACGCTGGCTGGCCTGCGCCTGGTGCTGCTTCTCCATCTCCACTTCGTACAGGCGCGACCGAAGCACGCGCATCGCCTTTTCGCGGTTTTTGATCTGTGACTTTTCATCCTGGCAGCTGACCACGGTATTCGTCGGCAGGTGTGTAATACGGATGGCGGAGTACGTTGTGTTAACCGACTGCCCGCCCGGCCCGGACGAGCAGAACGTGTCGATGCGCAGATCTTTCTGTTCCACCTTGACGTCCACTTCTTCCGCTTCCGGCAGCACGGCGACGGTAATGGCCGAGGTATGCACGCGACCCTGCGTTTCAGTCGCGGGCACACGCTGCACGCGGTGTACGCCGCTCTCATACTTCAGCAGCGAGAAGACGCGGTCGCCTTCGATCAGCGCGGTGACGTCTTTCATGCCGCCCACGGTCGACTCCGTCTCGGACAAAACTTCGACCTTCCAGCGGTGCTGCTCCGCATAGCGCAGATACATGCGGAAGACTTCCGCGGCAAACAGCGAAGCCTCGTCACCGCCGGTCGCCGCGCGGATTTCAAGCACGACGTTTTTCTCGTCGTTCGGGTCTTTGGGTAGCAGCATGATCTTCAACTGCTCTTCGATTTCGAGCAGGCGAGGCTCCAGGCCGGCCAATTCTTCCTGCGCCATGGATCGCATGTCTTCATCATCTTCAGCCAGCATGGCTTTCGCCTCGGCAACGCCGTCACGCACGCGCTTGTACTCGCGGAAGCGCTCGATCACGGGTTCCATGTCGCGGTGCTGTTTACCGGCCTTTTGGAAGCGCTGCTGATCATTCACCAGCGCCGGATCGGAGAGGTCTTTTTCAAGTTCTTTATAGCGGTCTTCAAGCTGTTCGAGACGGTCAAACATGGGGTACTCCTCTGCGATTGCGCAGTGTACGAAATCATCAATCTTTTGAGACAGGGACGGGATGCCGTGCGCGGAAGCGCAGCTAGGCAAAGCCAAGGCATGCCGCCGCAGAGCGGGAAGAACTCACCGGTAACGCAGCAATGCTCATAGTAATTACGATGATAACGCGGCCCTGACGATGCATTGCTACTGTGCATGAAGGAACCCGCTTTTAGCGTTGCGAGTCGCCCGGATGTTCGGGCAGGCCCGGCTCATCTAGCACCTGAACGGCCGTTACCGGCCCAAAGTGCTGCCAGTCCTGCAGCACCCACACGACCTGCTTGTCGGGTGTCACCTCTACCATCTGTGGGCCCATGTGATCGCCCCCACGCGAGCAAATGATGGTGTTGCCGTTCACCAGGCGCGTTGCAGTTTGCGTGTTGCCGTACCAGTACTGCTCCGGAAGATCGTTCTTCGTCAGATCCCACACGACCTTTTTGTCCGGCGTGATTTCGAAGGTGCGGACATTGCGCTCGTCCGTAATGAGTGTATTGCCGTTCTTCAACCGTACCGCGCTCCAGGGCGTAGGCACGTCGTAGCTCCACACTTCGTTGAAGTCCTTGTCGTATTCCACCACACGTCCCATGGAAAAGAAGGGCACAAGGTAGTGTCCATCGGCGGTGTAGCGGACGTGGCGAAACTGACCGTGCACCGTCCTCTTATCGGTCGTGCTTGGGGCGGGCAGCGCGTGATCGATCAGTGTCTTTTTTGTTTTGATATCAACCACCATCAGTTTCGGTGGCAAGCCATTCAGGACGAACATTACCTTGTTCAATCCGATCGGTTGGCAGGCGTGAATCTCGGTGCCTTCGGGAGCGTCGTAGCGCCATACGACTTTCTTGTCTGGCGTGACTTCCGCGATGTATTGCATGCGCGTGAACAGCACATTGCCGTTCGATAGCAGCCAGGCATCGTCGTGCTCCAAGCCAGGACCGGTCGAGTAGGTCCAGACGACCTTGCCGCCGTTTACGATCAGCAGCTTGTTGTAGTTTTCACCAAAGACGAGCATGGGGTGCTGCGCCATGCCGTTGCCCGGCAGCCCGGCGGGCGTCGGCGCTGCGGCCTTCAATGGCGGTGACGTTATCTCCTCCGGGGCCATCGCCGGTACATTCCCGGCCGAAAACCGAGGCACTTGCCGCATCACCGGCGCGTTGGCTGTTGCCGAACCTTTCTGCGCTACCGCGTGGTTGCAGACGAGAAGAGCGGCGGCGGCGGCGAAGACGCCGCGGAGGAAAAGGCCGGGCGTTTGCGGGGCAGGATTCATGTGGGCCATCTTACGACGGGAACGCCACGTCACGCACAGAGATCAAACGGCCCGGATCAGCTTCGCCGGCAGCGTGATCACAGCCCCAACGATCTCAAGCACGCCGCCTACTGCAATGCCGACGAGTCGAAACGGCAATAGCAGCAGCCACACCACCGGGTACAGCACCAGCGCAATCAGCGCCAACGGCCAGCACAGCACAAACAACAGGCACCACAACAACAGTTTCAGCAAGGAACCTCCTCTCATACTTCTCTTACTTACTGTGTAGTACGCATCTGAAGCAAAGCCGGTTCCACGGGACTCGCAGGCACAAGAACGCAACGGATCAACCACTTGACTCGCCCGTTCAGAACCCGACCTTACCGGCTGCAATCCTGCCCAATGGCAACTCTTACTATGACCTTCTATGCTTCATGTAAGAGGCTTGCCTATGCCCACAAGGAACGTCCATCTGACCGAACATTTCGATAGCCTTATTGCCACCGGCATCGAGTCTGGCCAGTTCAGCGATGCCAGCGAAGTCGTGCGTGAGGGCTTACGCTTGCTGGAGCAGCGTCAGCTGGAAGACGAGGCCAGGATCGAGTGGCTCCGCAGCGCCGCCCAGGAGGGCATCGACGCGATCGAACGTGGCGACTACACGGCGTTGCATTCCCGCGCCGGGATCAGATCTTTCGTCCATAGTGCCGGCAGCGCGCGGCGGTAGCAGCGCCTGAGCACCAGCCTTACGAAGTGAGAATCGCCGCGCCCGGCTTTCGATGACATCAGCAATATCTGGACATGGACCGTGGAGCAGTTTGGCCACGCGGCGGCACTGCGGTATGAAGCGCTGATCGATCAGGCCATTGCCGACCTTGCGGACGACCCGGCGCGCCCAGCCGCGAAGGAGCGCCCGGACTTTGGTCCTACCATCTTGCCTTCAGCCGGTTGCATGTGCCGGGCGATCAGGCGGTAAAATCACCGCGTCATTTCGTATTGTTCAGGCATCTGCAGTCAGGCGTCCTCGAGATCGTCCGCATTCTCCACGACAGCCGCGATCTTGCCCGACATCTACCAGCCGGACTTTAGATTGAGTAGCTTTCTCTGAAACAACCAACTTATCTCTAAACACAGTATTTAGGTGTAACTGTCATTCAGAGCTGACACATAGGAATCCGCGCGATGCAGGTTCGTGGCATTCACTCTCTATCCCAGCGCATAGGGTTGCCTCAATGAAACTTGCTCTGCAGATCGCCGTCCTCAGCGCCTGCCTTGGAGTGTTCGCAGCAAGCGGCTGTTATGCTCCGCCAGCGCCACGTCCTGAACAAGCTCCAGAACGGGCCGAACCTAAGCCCAACCCAAGTAGGGACGAGGCTGCGGAGCTAGTGAAAGCTTGTGGCGCTCCAACTACCGATAAACGTAAAAACATGCAGGACGAAACCCAACGCATCCCGGAAGATGCCATGCTCTAAAAACGTGAGCCTGTTCAGCATTGACGTGTTGGACGCAATCGAACCCAACGCTGCTGCTGGAGAGGGTACTCCGAGCAACAAGCCTTAGAAGGCATCAGCCTCCGCAATACGTCATTCCGAAACTAGCGCTCTCAAGGTTTAGCCACAACAACTCCGTTATAGTGGGCTTGGTCGTCGTTAGCACGTGATCTGAGCCAGTAGCCTCAGCCACGACGAATCGACTGATCGTGGTTGTATGACGTAACGCTAACCCAGGTCAGGCCGTGCGTCAGGGTGCTGTACACGCGAAGCTGCCCGGCACCTTGGGATCGCCCTTGCCGTCGTACTTTGCTTCCTGCGGATAAGGACACAGCGGACGGATCGTCTTGATAGGAGCTTCCCGGGATCCGGTCGTCTTGGACGCGAGGACGATGCCGGGTGCTTGTCCCTTCTCGACCCACATCTGCAGCAGGTCCATCGCACCGGTAGCCGGGCCGTCCGCGCCAGGCAGGCTTAGCTGGCCGAAGGTGTTGGGACCGGGGCCATTGACGCAGTGCTCCATGCCCGGTGCCATGTACAGCCGCACGGCAGATTTCGCGGCGTCCGCGCCCATCGCCTTCTCAACCGAGCGGTAGTAGTCAACGCTGTTCCACGGTGAGATGGCCGGGTCGTTCCAGCCGTGATAAATCATCAGCTTGCCGCCGCGCGCCGCGAAAGGTTTCAGGTTCGGGTCGGTGGCGTCCACATCCTTGGCGACGCCTTCCATCGCCCGCTTCAGGGCCGCATCCACGTCGGCGGTGAGCGGTTGCCACAGCGGATCCTCAAACACCATGTACCGGAAAAATCCGTTTGTATAGTTGGCACCACCCGCGGCACCGGGCGCGTTGCCCAGCACCCAGTCGTGCCATGTGGGATTTTCGTCTCCGGGTAGCAGCCCGGGAAAGATCGGTTGCCCGTTCGTACCGTGTCCGCCGGCGTACAGCGCGCGCAAGGAACCGACTTGTGGTGAGGTCAGGCACGAAAGGTCATCCGCGCCCTTGCACAAGAGCACCGCAGGATCGAAGTTGCAATGCGCAGGATCGCTGACAACGCCGTCTTGCAAGCCATCCTGCGCATCGCACGCCGCCAGTGAGGCCTTGGTGATCGCGGGCAGTTTCATGCTGGAGATATAGGCTGCGGGATTGCGCGTGGTGATCTTGGCGACAGCCAGACCTCCCGCGACCATGTGTGCCCAGTTATTCGCCGGAGCAC
>CAXUEW010000100.1:1087-10720 GCA_964250115.1 uncultured Terriglobus sp. | reverse complement strand
CTTCCAGAGCCAGAGTTTGAGCGGCGGTCCAAGGATCGGCCCGGGGGTCGATGCGCTGCTGGCAGCGTTGAAGGCTGAAGGCTACGACCATGCGGTGCTGCAGCCGGTCGGGTTCCTGTGCGACCACGTTGAGATCCTGTACGACATTGATATCGACTTCCAGAAAACGGCGGCTGAGGTTGGCATTGCCATCTCGCGCGCCAACAGCCTGAACGAATCGCCAACGCTGATCGCCGGTCTGGCTGACCTTGCGCGTCAAGGTACTCGCAGCCTGCCCGTGCACGAACCTGTGGCTTCCACTTCGCCGGTCGAAGTGGTAAAGGTGCTGACACCGGTCGAAGAAGCCATTCCGGCAGCGGTCTAGTTTTGCCGAAATCCATTGCAATTATCGGTGGCGGCATTGCGGGCCTGGCCGCTGCCTACGAACTCGCAAAGCTGCAGCGTGCCGGTGCGGAGCTCACTTTCACGCTTGTCGAAGCGTCAGAACGTCTCGGCGGCATCCTGGAAACGCATCGCGAAGACGGCTTCATCATGGAGTGCGGACCCGATGCCTGGGTGACGGACAAGCCATGGGCACGCGAAGTGGCGGAAGAACTCGGCCTTGCCGATGACCTGATGCCATCGAACGACAGCGCCCGTATCACTTACGTGTTGCAGCATGGCAGGCTGCAAGCGCTGCCCGACAACATGCGCATGATGGTGCCGGAAAACCTCGAAACTGTGCGGCAATCGGCCTTCTTCAGCCCGGCTGCGCGTGATTCCTACCTTGCCGAGCCTGGCCGCGCAGAGGAACTGAAAGCTTCCGCACCGGACCATGATGAATCCGTGGCCAGCTTTGTCTCGCGGCACTTTGGTGAGGAAGTGCTGCGCGTGATCGGTGCGCCCCTGCTGGGCGGCGTTTTCGGTGGCAACGTCTACCGGCTGAGCGTTCGCGCGGTCATGCAGCCGTTTGTGCAGATGGAACGCGAGTACGGTTCGCTCATCCTCGCTCTGCAGGCGCGTGCCGCACAGCGCGGCAATAAGAAACGTGGCAGCATCTTCACCACGCTGCGGGGGGGCACAGGTGTCCTGGCACAGCGCATGGCTGCTACCCTGCCATCATCCAGCATGCAACTGAGCCGTAGCGTCACAGCCATGGAGCGCACGTCTACCGGCTGGCTGCTCCGTTACAACAAAGCAGAAGCTTCGGAGTTCGACCATGTACTCCTTGCACTGCCCGTAAGGCAGGTCTGTAAGCTGCTGGAACCGGTGGATGCGAGGGCATCTGAACTGGTCAACCTGCCTACCAGTTCCGCCGTCATTGCCGGTTTTGGATACACGGCGCAACACGCGCCATCCATGCCTGCTGGCTTTGGTTTCCTTGCGCCGGAAAGTGAACACTGCATGCTGCTGGCTGCGACCTTTGCCGACCAGAAGTTCCAACACCGCGTGCCGTATGGCGGCAAATCTTTGCGTGCCTACTTTGGCGGAGCGAATGCCGATGCACTGATCCCGCAGACCGACGAGGAAATTGCAGCCATTGCACGCGATGAATTGGCGCGGGTGGTGGGCCATCTGCCGGAAGCGCAGGTGACCGTGGTGCGCCGCTGGCCCGGCGCCCTGCCGCAGTACGAGGTGGGGCACCTGGAACGCATGGACGAACTACAAAGCCGCATGGAGGCGATGGGATCGCTGCACCTGCTGGGGAACGGCTATCGCGGGGTCGGCCTGCCGGACCTGATCCGCGATGGCCGCGCCGCGGCACGTGCTGCTGCGGTGTAGCTTTTTCACGGCTTGTGCGGGTGCCAGCCCAAATGCAGATCTCTCCGCATTGCTGCGGGATGACAAACTTCAAAAGAGTTGCGGATGAAAGAAGAAGTCTGCAGGCAGTTAAGAGTTAAAGTGGAAGCGCCGCAGGTGCAGCCACGGGCCACCAAGGTAGCGCCATAAGTCCAAGCCTACGGCGCTTACAGAGAATGGTCGGAAGCGAACCTGCAACTGCATGAGCGTGATCTGCGCTGCGGCGGGCGTCACCTTGTTCTGCACCACGACATGCGGGCGAAAACCCTGCCGGTCCTGCGCGGATAGCTGCTCTGCAAAGACCTCACTCAGTGTGCGGTGGAGTGCCTTTGCCTCCGCCGATTGCAGAAAGTACGCAACACCCTTGCCGATCGACTTCACCTCTGCAACTTGCATGGAGAAGGTGGCTTGGCGCGCGGACGCAGCTTCCAGAGCCGCAAACGTTTCCGGCTCCTCTTCCAACGTGTGGAAGAGGGACAGATGTGCAGGAATGCGGTTCAGTGCAGGCGGAAAGTACTGCTGGCGTTCCCCTTCAAAGCGGCTTTGCGCTTCATCATCCAGCGCCAGCGTCAAGACACAGGACACGAGCTACTTCAGCGACGGCTTGGTTGCCGGCGCAGGCGTCACCGCTGGGGCGGGTGTTGACGTGGGTGCAGGCACCGGAGTGACCGGTGCAGCAGCAGCCTTCAGCTTCGTCGTGTACTCCTGCGTCAGCGTGGCCAGCTTCGGCTGCATCTCCTTGATGCGGCCCTGCACGGTGTTCATGGTCTTGTTAGCGAGGTCCGGCGTCTTGTTGATAACCGCCTGACCTGCCGGTGTCTTGTAGAAAACCAGGATGGCGTCCAGTTCCGCTTCGGTGAAGCTATCGGCGTACGACTGGATGATGATGGGCCGCAGCTTCGCCCAGCTGACTTCTTCAATCGTGGTGTCCTGCACCTGCTTCATGTAATCGTTCGTCAGCTTGGTCTGCTCTGGCGTCAGGGGCGCGACGCCGGATTGCTGCTTGGCCAGTTCGTTCACACGGTTCTGCAGGCCGGCAAGCTGGCTTTGCATCAGCGAGTCCGTCTTGGTCAACACCAGCATCTGTTCGGCCTTGGCGCGGCGGCTGGCATCATCGGCGTGCGCAGAAATGCCGGCAGCGGCCAGGCAAAGGGCGAAGGTAAATCCGTACAGGGGGCGCATGGTGTCTCCGGGCGGTGTACCGCCTAATTACGCTGGGGGCCGTAGCGCCCAACCACGTTAAGCATAGCGCGTCCAGGGCACGTGCCATCCTGCCCGATGTAGGCTGGCAGGTAATGCCTTTGATCTCCTGCAATGACGCGCTCGATCTGATTCGCTCAAAGATCCTGCTGCTGACTTCCGGTTTCCCCACGGAGCATCTGCCACTTCACGAGGCGGACGGCCGTGTGCTGGCGCACGCGATCACTGCGGACCGCGATCAGCCGCCGTTTCCACGCTCCACACGCGATGGTTACGCGTTGCGTGCAGCCGATGCTAGCCGGTCGCTGGCGCTGATGGGGACCATCCGCGCAGGTGAGCAGTGGACCGGCAAAAATCTGCAGGCGGGCGAGACCATCGAAATCATGACCGGCGCACCCGTGCCCGAAGGGGCTGACGCGGTTGTCATGCTGGAACACGTTTTCGCAAACGGCAAATCCGTCACCCTGCAAGGCGGACGCAGCGTCGCTCCCGGCGAGAACATCGTTCCACAGGGAGCGGAAGCTCGCAGAGCTGACACGCTCTTGCAAGCCGGAACAAGGCTGGGTGCCGCCGAAATCGCACTTGCCGCGTCCGTCGGCGCGGCGCAGCTCAGGGTATACCGGCATCCCACAGTGGCCATCCTCTCGACGGGCGACGAACTGGTCGCGGTGAATGAGGTACCCGGTCCCATGCAGATCCGCAACAGCAACTCGCACGGCCTGGCGGCGCTGGTACGCGCGCATGGCGGCGTGCCCCAGATACTGCCGTCCACACCCGACACACGCGCCGCTCTGGACAAGGCGATCACCGCCGCGCGCGACGCCGACATGCTGCTGCTGTCTGGCGGTGTTTCCGCAGGCAAATACGACTTCGTTGAAGACGCCCTGCTGGCACGTGGAGCGGAGTTCTTCTTTACCGGCGTGTCGATGCAGCCGGGCAAACCTGCCGTCTTTGGCAGGATGCCGGCAGACGCGACGTATCGCGAGCAGTGGATTTTCGGCCTGCCCGGCAATCCCGTCTCGACGCAGGTAACGGCCCTGTTGTTTGCCATGCCCATGTTGCGCGCAATGAGTGGGGAAGGGCTTTCAGGCGTGGCGGAGCGCACAGTGCCGCGGCCCTTTTTCGCAGGGGCAAAACTTGCCGAACCGGTACAGGTGCGGCCCGGACTGACCCGTTTTCTACCTGCGCTGCTGACCTCATCGCTGGAGGGATCTACCATCCGCACTACGGGATGGCAGGGATCGGGCGACCTGAACGCAAACGCACGCGCCAACTGCTATCTGGTTGTGCCGCCTGACGCCGCTTCTCTGGAAGTGGGCAGCACAGTCACCGTACTGCTGCGGTAGGCTGATGCTCATGGTTCCAAGAATCAGCACGCGCACCCGCATTGGAAAGATGCTTGTGGGTGCGGCTGTCATCGTGCCCGCGCTTGCGGTCGCCGCCATGATCGTGATGAGCCACATGTTGTTGGTCCACTACGAACGGCGCGACTTGATCCTTTGGCTTGTGGCTGACGCAGCCGTCCTTGGCCTGGGCCTGGTGCTGATTGGAGAGGAGGGACTGTGAGCAAGTCCACGCGTTCCGCTGGTAAACCGCCGTCGGCAAAGCTGTCGCACTACAACGACGCTGGCGAAGCGCACATGGTGGACGTCAGCGCCAAGCTGCCCACGCGGCGCGAGGCCGTCGCCGAGGCCTTTGTTGAATTGAACGCGGACGTGCTCGCCTCCCTGCCGCAGAACCCCAAGGGCAATCCTTTGGAAGTGGCTCGTTTCGCCGGCATTACCGCTGCAAAAAAGACGGCAGATCTCATCCCGATGTGCCATCCGCTCGCATTATCGTTCATCGACGTGGAGGCTACCATCGTGCATCCCGCCGCACGGGCGGCGGCGTCCGCATTCGCGCAACCGCCGCTACCGTTGCAGGCACCGGCGTTGAGATGGAAGCGATGACCGCGGCTGCGGTCGCGGCGCTGACCGTCTACGACATGACCAAGGCGCTGGACAAAGGCATACGCATCCGCGAGATCGTGCTGCTGAGCAAAAAGGGTGGCAAAAGCGGCGACTACGTTCGTGCCAGCGACTAAGTTCATCGCCACAGCAGGCAGAAATGCAGACCCCTCCGCTCCGCTACGGGATGACAAGGATTAGAGCATTCCCTGTTCCCTGTTCCCTGTTCCCTGTTCCCTGTTCCCTCAGAGATTGAACAGCTCCCGCAGCCGCTTGACCTGTGCGCGCGCTACCGGAATCTCTGTGCCCTTGCGGTCGTCCATGCGCAGCAGGTAGCTGGATTTGAACCACGGCACCACCTCGCGGATGTGCTGGATGTTGACGAGGAAACTGCGATGCGCGCGCCAGAAGGTTTCTGGATCAAGCTGGTCGGTCAGCTCCTCCAACGTTCGCACGTTGCTGGCACCTTCAAGCGTCGGCGTGACCACGGAGATGGTGCCCTCTTCAATGGACGCAAAGCAGATGTCGCGCTGATCCGCCAGCAGCAAACGTTGCGAAGCGCGGACCACCACCTTGCCGGAGCGCGCGCGGGCCGGCGTAGCGACCGTGGCTTGGGCCTGTTCCTGCAGCAGCTTCAGCAGTGACTCCAGGCGTTCTTCGGCGCTGGCCTGCGGCACCGTATCTGCGGACGTTTCAGCGGATGCGGCGGATGCCTCCAAGCGGCGGATGCGCACCTTTTCCACCGCCAGCGCAACGCGCTTCTGCTCAAACGGCTTCAGCAGGTAGTCAATCGCATTGACCTCAAACGCGCGCACGGCGTACTGGTCGAAGGCGGTCGCGAAGATGACCTCGGGCATGCGGGTCTGGCGCTTCTGCATCAGTTGCTTCAGCACGGCGAAGCCGTCCAGCCCGGGCATCTGCACGTCCATGAAGACGGCGTCTGGGGATTCCCTGCGGATGGTCTGCACGGCCTCAATGCCGTTGGAGGCCTCGGCCACCACATCGACACCGCCAACTCGCTCCAGCAGGTAGCGCAATTCACGCCGTGCCAGCTCTTCATCATCGACAATGACAGCAGTCAAGTGCATCGCGATCAGTATAGGCGGCGACGCGCTGACCGGCAGGCTACATGTTGGTATGGCCGCCGCGCATCTCTTCATTGAAGGTGGGGCGCGTGAAGGCGAGCGCCTCGGCCATGCGCGATTCGTACTCGCCGTGGTGGCTCATCAGGGGTTCCGTGCTGCCGGCATACTCGAAACCGGGATCAAGCTTGAAGATGCCTTCGCCCGCCAGGTCTTCCGCCACCCGCTTCAGCTCATCGACTGTGGTGTTCAGGTACTGTGCGTCGCGCGGATCGGCAATCCATACGGGTGCGCCGCCGCCCAGCACACCGCTTGCCCAGTACACCTTGGCCGCGAGGAAGTCCGCACGCTGCTGCCCATCCGTGTCGTTGAAACTGAAGCGCTGCTGCTTGGCAGAGTAGTAGCGCGTGGTGACCGGTACCGGCTGGCGATTGCCACTCTTGACCAGTTCAAGCTGCCCTTGGTCGAAGATCTTGCGGACCGCGTTGTAGATGAAACCTTCAGCAAACGGTTGTTCCGGTGCAGGCACGACCTCGGCAAAGGTCACCGTCATGCTGGCAGAAACTTTGGCGCGCAGTTGTGCCTCGGGCGCGGTCTTGCCGTCGTCCAGCTTGGCCTCGCCATGCACGATGTACGTGTCGGCACCGCTGGTGGAGAGGTGGAACGGCCACCGCCAGTTGCCCATGCTGATCGGCAGGCCGCCCAGCGTGACATACACATCCGGCCGGGGATTGCGCAGGCGCTTTGCAGCCTCCAGCAGATAGTCGTGGATAGGCTTCGCGAACTGATGGTGCTGCAGGTCGAAACCGGCACTCAGTTCCAGGGTCTCGCGCGGACCCGGAATGTCATCCGCCGTCTTCTCCAGAGAGACGTTGCGCCCGGCCGCGGCGGCTGCAGGCATCAGCGTAAACAGTTCGGTCGGTACACCATTGAATCCAGCACTTTCCACGCCGTTAACGACAGCCAGGCCTGCCTCGTGTGCTGCCTTCTGTACTTCCTGTGCCAGCGGCGTATTCAGTGCAATTGCCATGATTTGCGGTCGACTCTCTTCTGTAAACATTCACACAAAGTACTGTGCTGGCTAAGATGGCCTGCGGAGTATTGCCTTCGTGCACCAGGGTTTATCTTAACGCACCGGACTCGCCCAGCAGCCCGCACGATACGATGCGCACGGTCCGCGCCTAAACGCTTTCGACGAGGTTGGCTCGCCCATAAACAACAAGTCCCGAGCCTGCAATCATGTGCAGGCTCGGGACTTCGGGAACTAGGACGGAGGGCAGAGGAGCTACGCTGCGGCAGCCGGCACGAAGCCGTCGCAACCGCTGATAGGTGTCACCTTCAAGTGCAGACTTACCAGCTTGGGATGGCCGCATTCGTCGATCATGACCACATCGGCCTGTTTGCTGCTGATGATGCTAATCAGCGAAGTGCTCTGCGCATGAGTCTCACCAAAGTGGGTACAAAGACCACACTGACCATCATGAACTGCTTCCATGGAATGCCTCCTGAAGTTACTAAGTAGGAGCCGGAACGACGCCCTCACGTTGCCCGCGACTCCTATGAAGAAAAGCATAAACATACCTAAAACCCTTGTAAATTGCGACCGGATGCGTCTTACATGCTGGATGATATAGGACCTAAGATGTCCTATGTGGGCAGGTTCATGTTAGTAAGTTATATTCGGCGGAATAAGCGAGATGTATCGGCTGCCTCTGCACAACGATTTGCCTACAGGCTCGCCCGATCCTGGAGATCTCGGTTCAGCGATCGTCTCAGTTGTTTCCGGGCGTGCCATGCTGAGCGCTGAAGTGCCAAGCCCGGATGTTTTTGCCGTATCCGCTCACCCTTGCGTAAAAACTCCGCCATCAAGGTGCCCTCTACGCGGCTGCAACAGAAACGCCATACAATAAAATGCTTGCTACGCCCGAATGAGACCGTCTCCGTGCCACAGCTCTCGCCGGAGGCGCGCATCCTCATTGCGCAGCGTTTGATGGCCTGGTACCGTGTCAACGCCCGCGCACTGCCGTGGCGTGGTCTTCGGGATCCTTACCGGATTTGGCTCTCGGAGGTAATGCTGCAGCAGACTCGAGTGAGCGCCGTGCTGGAGCCGTACGAGCGCTTTGTGGCACGCTTCCCCACCATGCTGGCACTCGCTCTGGCGACAGAGGCGGACGTGCTGGCAGCCTGGAGCGGACTGGGCTACTACCGTCGCGCACGCCTGATGCATCGCACTGCCATGATGCTGGTGCAGGACCACGGCGGCACGCTGCCAGCCACGGCGGTCGAGCTTCGCAGGCTGCCCGGCATCGGCAACTACACCTCCGCTGCCATTGCAAGCATCGCCTTTGGCGAAAATGTCGCCGTGGTCGACGGCAACGTGGAGCGCGTCCTGCTGCGCATTCTGGGCCAGCCGGAGACGCCCGGCGCAGCGGCCGCCAGCATGCTGAACGACATCGCACAGTCCATGCTGCCGGACCGCGAACCGGGCGATCACAACCAGGCCATGATGGAACTGGGTGCAACCGTTTGCCTGCCGCGTAATCCGCGATGTGATACCTGCCCCGTTTTCGCCTTCTGCCTCACCCGCGGAGAACACACGACCGTAGCGCGTGCGCCCATGCAGTCGCGGCGTGTCGCTTACGCGCTTGCCACCCGCAAGGCAAGCAACAGCGTGGCGGTGGAGGTGTTGCTGCAGCACCGCGCCGCCGATGCATCCGTGATGGCCGGCATGCTGGAACTGCCGCAACTGCAGGAAGTTGACGGAGCGGACGGCGAAATCGACAGTGGCTACCTGGTTCTACGCGAGGAGCCTGTGCTGCGGGTGCGCCACACGATTGTAGGGATCAACTACTACGCAGAGGTGCTGGCGCTGCCGAGCCGCCGCGATGTCCGCAAACGCGCGTTGCGCAAGGACAGCTTCGAATGGGTTCCCACCCGCGAACTCACAAACCGGCCCCTCACCGGCCTGGCTCGCAAGGTGTTGCAGCGGCTGCGCCTGATGAAAGCGTCGGCCGAGGAAAAGACACCTGAAGTGCCCCTCCTGATCGGCCGTGCCAGCCGTGCCGCGACCGGCAAGGACGCATGAGCCGCCGTGAGCGGTTGCCTTCCGCGCAACTCCTTTCTCTCCGGCACATCACATAACAGGCGCGCCCGGCAAACGGGCAGACTCGGTATAAAGGAGAATTTCTACATGGCAACGGAACGCAGCAGCAGCGCAGTCTGGCACGGCGGCCTAAAAGACGGCAAAGGCACGGTCAGCACCGGCAGCGGAGTCCTGAAAGAGCAGAGCTACACCTTTGTGTCTCGTTTCGAGAACGGCAATGGCACTAACCCTGAGGAACTGATCGCGGCGGCGCACGCAGGCTGCTACTCCATGGCGCTCTCTGCCGAACTGGAGAAGGCCGGCAGCAAGGCGGATGAGGTTGCTACTACAGCAGTGGTCGTACTCGAGTTTGTGAACGGTGCACCGACCGTCACCAAGATTCACCTGAAGACGGACGCAAAGGTGCCGGGGCTGGATGAGGCGAATTTCCAGGAGATTGCCAAGGGCGCCAAGGAAAATTGCCCCATCTCGCGCCTGCTTGCGGCGGCAGCTGCTCTCGCTTGGCGGAAGGAATAGAACCGTC
>CAXUEW010000100.1:0-1077 GCA_964250115.1 uncultured Terriglobus sp. | reverse complement strand
CACGCTGGATGCAAAGCTGGGATAAGTTTCCCCATCCGTCATTCTGAGCGGAGCGAAGAATTCCGCAGCACGGCTCGATCTGTCCGCACAGTATGAAGCTTTCGTGCACGAAGCTCCGCATTCTCTGGCTGAACATGGGATGGGTGACCTTCGTCGCTCTGCTTCGGAAGGAAGGACGCAAGCGCTAAAATCCTGCTTACAACATGCAACGAAACAATACAGCAAAGGCCGCTTAGCGCGGCCCTTGCTGTATTGTTGTCCGCTTTACTGGATGGTCAGGTTGATCGTCTGGGTGTGGGTAAGAGTTCCACTGGTCGCGGTCACCACGTACGTGTAGCTCCCCGCTGCAGTCCCGCCAGGATTGCTCTTGGTTGAGCTGCCCGATGAGCAGCCGCCTATGCCTGCGGCAAGCGCCACCAACAGCAACAGCAGGCCGGTCACACGCATCCGGCGACCGGCACGTCCCACCAGCAGCAGCACTCCGCATACCAGCGTCGCCAGGCACAGCCAAGCAGCCCTGCCGGACGCCGGCAGCGCTCCGAGCCCGGCACTGACCGTCCTTGCCGTAGTCAGGATAGTAACCTGTGCCACACCCGTGCCTGCCGCGGACAGCGTGATGGGCGAAACCACCGTGCAGCTTGCGCCCATTGGGGCAGCGCTCGAAGCACACGACAGCGCCACTGATCCGGTGAAGCCATTGATCGACGTCAATGTCAGGGCAATGGAAGAGCCATTGCCTGCGGCGGCGTTGACGCTGCTGGCGGTGGCATTGTTGCTGTCTGTCAGCGTGAAATCGGGCGTGGGTGTTGCCGTCCCAGTCAGGAGGATAAATTGCGAGCAATTGCCTATAACAATGTCAGGGCGAGGGCAAAAGGCGTTGCTGGTCACTCCCAGCGAACCGGTACGCGCACCCGCCACGGTCGGGCGGAAAACTACGTTGATGGCGCAAGAGGAGTTGATGGCCAGTGACGCTCCGCACGTGTTGCTCTGCGCGAAATCACCAGTGGTGGTGATGGCTGTGATGGTGACAGGGCCCTGGCCCGTATTCGTGAAAGTAAACACCTGGCCGGCTGAGGT
>CAXUEW010000099.1:0-10836 GCA_964250115.1 uncultured Terriglobus sp. | reverse complement strand
GATCCGCGCTTATCACCAGAGCAAGGGCAATCCCCGGAAAAAGGTACTGGTGCCGGACTCGGCCCACGGCACCAATCCTGCAACGGCAGCAGTGGTCGGCTACCAGGTCCAGAACCTGAAATCGAATGCCGAGGGCGCCATCGATCTGGAAGAGTTGCGCCGGGCGGTCGATGACGATACCGCCGCACTGATGCTCACAAATCCGTCAACTATTGGCGTTTTTGAGTCGCAAATACGCGAAATAAGTGACATTCTGCACGCAAAAGGAGCCCTTTTGTACATGGACGGCGCGAACATGAACGCGCTGGTCGGCAAGACGCGTCCTGGCGACTTTGGTGCCGACGTAATGCACTTAAACCTGCATAAAACCTTCTCCACACCGCATGGCGGCGGTGGTCCAGGGTCCGGCCCGGTTGCCTGTAAGGCCATTTTGGAGCCGTTTCTGCCCCGGCCGACAGTAGTGCAGAAAGCGGACGGAAGCCTCGGATTTGACTACAAAAGGCCGCTTTCCGTGGGTCGTGTGCGCATGTTTTACGGCAACTTCGGCATGTTCGTCCGTGCGCTGGCATACACGCTGGCGAATGGTCCAGACGGCCTGCGCCAAACTACCGAGGACGCCGTTCTGAATGCGAACTACATCCGAGCCAAGCTCGACGGCTACTTCGACCTGCCCTACAAAACTGCCTCGATGCACGAGGTCGTCTTCAGCGACAAGCTGCAGGCCAGGAACGGCGTCAAGACGGGCGACATGGGCAAGCGCCTGATCGACTACGGCTTTCACGCCTACACAACCAGCTTTCCCCAGATCGTGAGCGGCGCGATGATGATTGAGCCGACAGAGAGCGAATCTCGCGAAGAACTGGACCTGCTGATCGACGCGCTGCAGCAGATTTCGCGTGAGGCAGCGGAAAATCCCGAGTTGGTTAAGACCGCTCCGCATAGCACGCGCATCCGCAGATTGGATGAAACAGGCGCAGCCCGCAAACCCATCCTGCGATGGAAAGCACCTATCGCGAAAGATGCGCTTGAGCCGAGTTCAGCCGCAAAGGAGTGGTAGTTCTTGACCGGGGACGAGTTGAATGCGGCGGGTACGCGGACGCTCGAAGCCGCCTTTGCCGTGCACACAGCGCTTGGGCCAGGTCTGCTTGAATCTGCGTACAAGGCCTGCCTGGTTTACGAACTGAAGAAGCGTGGCTTGTCTGTGCGGGTAGAGGTGCCGGTGCCGCTCGTGTATGACGATCAAAAGCTTGCCGACACTGGTTACCGCATTGATCTGCTGGTAGAAGATGCGGTCGTGTTAGAGATCAAGTCGCTCGAATCCATCGCTCCCGTCCACAAAGCGCAGTTGTTGTCATACCTGCGGCTTTCGCATAAGAGGCTTGGATACCTGCTGAATTTTAATGTTTCCCATCTTAGGGAAGGGATCGTGCGGAGAATCAATGGCTACTAGGAATCTCTCTTTCTAACACGGAGGTCACGGTGGTTACACGGAGGACAACGTGGCTACGCATCGACTGCCTTAACTCCGTGACCTCCGTGCATCCACAGCGACCTCCGTGTTAAAGAAAGGTTAGAGGCAAATGTCAGTCTTCTGGGATCGCAAGGAAGAGCTTGAGAGGTACGAGTTCATGATGGGCACGGCGCGTGGCCGCCTGGCCGTGTCACTGGACGTTCTGACAGATTCTCTTGCCCTGGTCGGTCAGCACGGTGTGTATTGCGCCTCGAATCGGAATCCATCCCTGCCGGCAATGGATCTTCAAGCGGTTATGCGGGGCATCACGGATGCCAAGGAACTGGTCAGTTCCGCAATGGAAGAGCTTCGGAAACAGCAACGGGCTTCTGCCTGATTCGACGTTTCTAGTACACTTGTCACATGCACTCGTAGCTCAGCTGGATAGAGCGGCAGCCTCCGAAGCTGTAGGTCAGAGGTTCGAATCCTCTCGAGTGCACCATTCTTTCTAGCAGCAAAAAGCCTCGGCCTGAGCCGAGGCTTTTTAGGGAACGTAATTAGAAGAACAGCTTCGCGGTGAACTGCAACTGCCGCGGTCCGAATAGAACACTGCTTGTTGATGTCGGCGTGCCGAATGGAACAGCCGTGTAGGGCCCAATAGCAGTAGCACTGTTGAACTGGTACGCCGTCGTGCTTTGCGAGATGATGTGGCGGCGATTCGCCACATTGAACGCCTCCACAAAGAACTGCATGCGGATGTTCTCGTGAATGGGAAGATCGCGCGACACGCGAGCATCCACGTTGCGGATACCCGGTCCGGGAATGGCGTTGCGTTTGATCTGCGGCGCACGGCCCGAGCTGTTCGAGGCGAACAGGCTGACCTGCCCTCCCGTTACACCGCCATCGATGCCGCCGGTGTTGTTGCCGGACATGTTCGCCGTCAGCGGCAGGCCGGTCTGTTCCGTGGCTGTGCCGGAGATGGTCCAGCCGTTGGCCGCATAGCGTGCGTAGCGATTGCCGATGCTGAACTTCGGCGCATACACCATGCTGCCCACAAAGCGGCCGCGCATGTCGAGATCAGACCGGCCATACTCGCCCAGCGTGCCCGGCAGCTTCAGATTGAACGGATCCAGGATGGTGTTGGTGCCGTTGAAGGTACCGTTCTGGCCCGAGACCTGGCTGCCGTCGATGTTTTTCGACCAGGTGTAGTTCACCAGTAACTCAATCCCATTCGACATGTTTTTGCGGATGGAGAAAGCGCCGGAGTTGTACCAGGTATTGAGCCCGCTGTAGCCGGTCAGGATGATGCCGTCGTTCGGCGACAGGCGGCCCTGCCCACCTGCGGCTGTCGTGGCATAGTACGGCACAGTAATCTGGCGCGTGGTGCCGTTTGCTTCTGTCGCTGTATAGGTCCGGTTCAGCGAGGTGCGGTTCAGGTTGGCATCGATAAAGTACGGCAGGCGCATACCGCGCGTGCCTACGTACGCAAGCGAAAGGCTGATCTTGCCCGGCAGTTCCTGCTCAACCGCAAGATCAATGGAGTGCGTGTAGGGATTGCTGAACTTCTTGTCCTGTCCGCGGAAGGCAAACGTCTGCAGTGCTGCAGCACCTACGCCCTGAACAACAGGAGTATTTGCGCCGGTGAACGGTGCCGCGAGAGCCGGACCGGGAGGCGTGAACAGCACATTCGTATTCTGCGGAGCGCCAGTCGCGTAGGTGTAATTGGTCACGCCGGCCGCAGTGGTCGTGATGACAGGGAAGTTGTACTGCTGCTGAAAGACGCCATTTTCCACTCGTGTCGCGTAGAACGTCGAGTTCGAGGTCAGGCCATAGAAAGTACCGTAGCCGCCGCGCACCACCGTGCCGGGCATGGGGCTCCAGGCAAAGCCGAGGCGGGGCTGGATCATCTTGTAATTCGTGTTGATGAAGTTTGTGACGGCGTTCCCAAGAGGGCTGGCCACGCCGTTCGCGCTATTGGTGTACGGGCGCGGCGGCTGCGGAACCAGTTGCACGTCATAGCGCACACCGGCGCTTACGGTCAGTGCGGAACTCAGCTTCCAATTGTCTTCTGCAAAGACTGCAAGGTCTTTGTTCCAGAAGTCATCCCGGCCCGCGCCCGTAATCGGATCGTTCACCTGTGTGAAGTTGGAGTAACGGCGACCCGCGGCAGGATTGGTGTTGAAGGCGTCCAGCACGTAGTTCTGGAAGGCTGCCAAGGCACCCGTAACCGTTGCGCAACCTGCAGTCTGCACGCCGGACGCGCACTGCCCCGTAAGCGCGGAGTAGGTGTAGAGACCTCCACCCTGGAACAGGTTCTGAATCTGCTCGTGGATGAAGTTGAGGTCCACACCTGTCTTCAGGGTGTGCCTGCCCTTCGTCACGGAGTAGGTGTCACTAGCCTGCCAGCGATGCTCGTCCGGGAAGGCTCCGCGCGGCAGAGCGTTAGGCAGGCCATAGGCGAAGAGACCCGCGATGGAGACGTTGGGACCGGGTGAATTTGCGCCGGTCACTTCAAGATCGCGCGACCACTGGAAACGTGCCTGGTTCGCCGAGTTTGAGCTGAGAACGTGCTCCCAGTTTGCGATGAAGATGCGCTCGTGGAAGTCCGCGCGCCCGTTGGTTGAGGCGGAGCTGTTGTTTGCGGTCGCGGACGTTGTGTAGCCGTTTGGCTGCTTGTAGTTCTGGAAGTTGAACTCCGCCGAGATGTGGTTCCGGCCGTTCAACTGGTAGTCGATGCGCGGGAAAAAGATGTCCTGCGTCAGGTTGCGGGAAGCAGCCGTCAGATTACCGGTGATGAAGTTCTTCGCGGCGGTACACTGCGCTGCGGTTACCGGTGCGGGACATGTGTAGGCGGTAAGCACCGGCGTCTGGATGGACGAGGTATACAGCAGCGGATTGACCTTGCGGAAGCCGTCATAGGTGAAGAAGTAGAACAGCTTGTCCTTGATGATGGGGCCGCCCACCGATCCGCCAAACTGCTGCTGCTGGTGCACCGTTGGTGTCAGCAGGAATGGGCTGGCACCGGGCTGCCTGCCCGTGAACTTTGAGAGTGGGTCAAGCGCGTTCAGCGACGGATAGCGCAGGTAGTAGAACAGATCGCCATGCATGGCGTTGGTTCCGCTCTTCGAAATGGCATTGATCTGGCCGCCTGCCGCCTGGCCGAATTCTGCGGAGTAGCCCGATGTTGACGACTGGAACTCCTTGATGGAGTCCTGCGAGAAAACATACGGAGCACCGATGGCGCGGCCACGAGCCTCAGAGAAGAACGCCTGCTGATTGTTTGCGCCGTCGATCAGGTTCGTGTTGTACAGGCCGGAGACACCGCGGTACGAGATCAGTCCGCTGTTGCCGTCGGGCACCACGTTGTTCGTCAGCAGCACGAAGTTGTCATAGCGCCGGCCGTTCACGGGCAGGTTCGACACAAGCACTTCGCCCACGTTCTGCGAGATCTGCACCTTGTCCGACTCGATCAGCGGAGCGGTATCGGACACGGTGACTTCCGTCGAAACGCTGGCCGCCGGCAGTGCCGCGTCAATCGTCACTGTCTGGCCCACCGCCAGGTTGATGTTCTTCTGATCGACCTTGCCGAAGGAGCCGCCACCGATGATGACTTCGTACTTGCCCGGCTGCAGAAAGGTGCTGCTATACACGCCGGCCGAGTTGGTGGTGAAGGTGCGGGTTGCGCCCGTGTCGATGTTGAGGATGGTCACCGGTGCGTCCGGAACTGCTGCTCCGGTCTTGTCCGTGACATTACCGGTAATGGTGGCCGTACCCGCTGTCTGTGAGAAGGATGTCAGCGGGGTAAGGCTGCACGCGAGGACCGCGGTAGCCCAGAATGTGCTGGAACGATGCTTGTTCAACTGGCTGCTCCTGATGGAAAGCCTGCGCGCACTTGCGTGCATCCGCGGCGTAAAGGGTGCCCGACTGGGCGTGCTGTGTAACCGATCTTTTACTCCAGGGGTTCGGAGTCCGCCGGTATTGCAAAATGAGGATCACTCCTACGGTCGAGCAGGACGGGGCTGAGTGTCAAGCCTGCGGAGACGTTATTTGAGCAAATCGACGCGTACACGCCCGGGCGTGATCCGGCGTCGGCGCAGACAGTGCTCCTCCGCGACAGGTCTGGCCCGGCACGGCGAGCGTGCCCTTTTCATCAAATCTGTGTGTCTAGTTCAGTTTTTCCGGAATAACCGCGTGCTGCAGCAACAGGTCGAAGGAGGCAATGCGCAGCGTGTTTTCATGCGTCGCTTCCAAGACGACAGGGCATGCGGCACCGGCTTGGTAGACCTGCAGCCAGCGAGAAGCACACACGCACCAGCGGTCACCCGGCTTTAGCCCTGGAAAGCCGTACTGCGGCATGGGTGTGGACAGGTCGTTGCCCAGGTGCTTTGAGACGGCCAGAAACTCTTCTGACACGATGCAGCATACGGTGTGCACGCCGGTGTCGTCCGGGCCGGTATCGCAGCAGCCGTCGCGATAGAATCCCGTGACCGGATCTGTGCCGCAGGTCTGCAGGGGCTGCCCAAGCACGTTTTTCGATTCTGCTTTTTCAGGTTCCGTACGTGGCATTCGACCCTTTTCTGCGCGGCTTGCACAAGCGCCTTCCAACCCCAAGTATACCGGCGTCCGCAAGGTCGCTGTGCAGAGGCGTTTGTCTCTAGTACAACGGAGGTATGCGCCGATGCCGTTGGATATTCCTGCCGCTGATCTTCACTGTGCTGTTGACGGCACGTGCCCAGCAGAGTTCCGCACCCGTAACCCGGCAGGAAACACTGCGCCACGTGCAGGCAGGGGTTGACGCGCTGCAGCGCTGGTACGTGCCGCAGACCGGCCTGTACCAGACCACGGGATGGTGGAATGCTGCCAATGCCATCACCGTGCTGGTGGATGCCATGCGGGCCGGCGGTTCGCACGCGAACGAGGCCGTGCTGGCAAACACTTTTGCCAAAGCACAGGTCACCGTCCCCAAGGCTGAGCAGACAGGTCCGCTGGCAAAGATGACCGGCTTTCCCGGCTTCCTGAATGATTACTACGACGACGAAGGCTGGTGGGCGCTGGCCTGGGTCGACGCTTACGACCAGACGGGCAAGCCGGAGTACCTTGCGATGGCGGGATCCATCTTCAAGGACATGGCTGGTGCATGGGACAACACCTGCGGCGGCGGCATCTGGTGGAGCCGCGATCGCAACTACAAGAACGCGATTGCGAATGAACTGTTCTTTTCGGTTGCGGCTTCGCTTTCAAGACGGGGTTCCACGTCGGACAAGGCGCAAGCCGCAGAGTGGGCTGCGAAGGAGTGGCGCTGGTTCCAGGCGTCCGGCATGATCAACAAGGATCACCTGGTCAACGATGGCCTGATCATCGACAAGATCGATGGCACCTGCCGCAACAATGGACGTACGGTGTGGACATACAACCAGGGCGTCGTGCTGGGCGGGTTGACCGAGTGGTACCGAGCCAACCACGAGGACACCCTGCTGACCGAAGCGCGCATTCTTGCCGACGCCGGACTTGCACATTTGGTCGACGACCATGGCATCCTGCACGATCCGTGCGAGCCGAACGCTTGCGGAGCGGACGCTAACCAGTTCAAGGGTATCTTCATGCGCAACCTGCGTAAGCTCAACGAGCAGGTACAGGAGCCGCGCTACCGCACCTTCTTTGCAGGGAATGCGGCAAGCATCTGGCAGACGGACCGGACGGAGGCCAACCAACTTGGCGTGGTGTGGTCCGGCCCTGTTGCGCAGATCAACGCAGGCACGCAGAGCTCAGCGCTGGATGCGCTGGTCGCAGCGGCAGGCGAGCGATAACGGCTAGTCGTCCCGAACTCACAATCTGGAAGTACGCGATTCAATCAAGTGGCACGAATGGCTTGCACGCAGATGCGCCCGCGTGATCGGAACGCGTGGGGATGTAGACCTATTGTTTTCGGAAGGGCATGGCTTCAGCCATGCCGCAACACGCATAGGGAAGGTACGGCTTTAGCCACCGAGGTCTGCTTCAAAGCTGACCTCAGGGGCTAAAGCCCCTTGCTAATGCCGTTTGTTGGCACAGCTAAAGCTGTGCCCTTCCGAAAGCCCAACTCGTACGTTGGAACCAAAGCTATCAAAGCTGTGCCCTTCCGAAAGCCAGCTCGTACTTTGGGACTAAATCTATGTCCTTCTAATCAACACGCGATATATAGATAAAGCCCGTCTTACTGGCTACTTCTCAGAGGCACACACCACCCACTGCGTATCAAGAACGGAAGTTGGGTTGCAGACTGGACTTACTTTGCTGTCATCGCAAGCTGTTGCTGATACTCCTCATACGGTCCCTTGTGGTCGACTACGGTACCGTGCTCGAAGTGCCAGATGCGTGTGCCGACCTCTTCGATCAGGTCCTGATCGTGCGTGACGAGCAGGACCGTACCCTCGTACTTCTGCAGGGACTGATTCAGCGCGTTGATGCTCTCCAGGTCAAGGTGGTTCGTCGGCTCGTCCAGGATAAGGATGTTAGGCTTCTGCATCATCAGCTTGCAAAACAGCAGGCGCGCCGCCTCGCCTCCGCTGAGGGCGTCGGTCTTCTTGGTGCCCTCTTCGCCACGGAAGAGCATCTGGCCAAGGATGCCGCGAATTTCCTCTGTGGACTTCCTGGGATCGAAGCCGTGCAGCCACTCCGCGACGGTGGTTCCCTTGTCGATGGCGGCGGTGTGGTCCTGCGCAAAGTAGCCGATCTGCGCCTCATGGCCCCACTTGACGTCGCCGTGGGTGCGGACAAAGTCGCTGTCCTGCACGTCCGGCACGCCGGAGAGCATCGACTTTAGCAGCGTGGTCTTCCCGGTGCCGTTGCGGCCCATCAGGATAACCTTGTCGCCGCGCGTCAGCGAGCTTGAGAACGGCTTGAAAACCGGTCCGTGCGTTCCGTCTGGCGCCGGCGTGTCGTAGGTCTTGGTGACGGCCTCCACTTCGAGCACGTGCTTGCCGCTGGGGCGCAGCATGTCGAAGCGGATGAAGGGGCGCTGGATGTTCGAGCGTGCAAGTTCCGTGGTGGCCAGCCGCTCGACTTCCTTCTTACGGCTGTTCACCTGGCTGGACCGCGTACCGGCGGAGAAGCGCGCGATGAAGTCGTTCAACTGCTCGATCTTCTTGGTGCGCTCTTCGTTCTGGTTTTCGATGCGGTTGCGGACACTGACCTTCTGCATCACCATGTCGTCGTAGCCGCCGGGATAGGTAATGATCGTCTGGTAATCGATGTCGGCGATGTGCGTGCAGACCGCATTTAGAAAGTGGCGATCGTGCGAGATGGTGATAAGCGTGCCACGATACGACAGCAGGAAGTCCTGCAGCCAGTGGACCGACTCAAGATCGAGATAGTTCGTGGGTTCGTCCAGCAGCAACGCTTCGGGTGCGCCAAACAGCGCCTGTGCCAGCAGCACGCGGACCTTCTGCCCACCCTGCAGCTCGCCCATGGTGCGGTTGTGCACCTCGTCGGGAATGTCGAGGCCCTGCAGCAGGATGGCCGCATCGCTTTCTGCCTCGTAGCCGTTTTCGTCGCCCACGATGCCTTCCAGCTCGCCCAGGCGCACGCCGTCGTCATCGGTCAGATCGGCCTTGTTGTAGAGAATTTCGCGCTCTTCCATGGCAGCCCACAGCGGCGCATTGCCCATGATGACGGTGTCGATCACGCGCAGAGCGTCAAACTGGTACTGGTCCTGCCGCAGGATGCCGAGTTTACGCGGCCGGATGACAGTGCCCTTCTGCGCCTCGAGTTCGCCGGTCAGCACCTTCATAAAGGTGGATTTGCCCGCACCGTTGGGGCCGGTCAGGCCGTAGCGGCGACCGGAAATAAACTGTGTGGATACGTCCTCGAAAAGGATCTTCGAGCCGTACCGCATCGTGACATTGGAAACAGAGATCATTTCCCCTATTTTCGCATGTTCGTTAGGCCTTGCTCCCGCGATGGGAGCAAGGTAGCATCAGACGCGTGAGAGTGATTGCACGTTCTACCCTGAACAGCTTTGTCGTTCACAAGGTGGAACACAAGCTTCGTCGCTCGGTAAAAGATCATCTTGACGCGTGGTTTGCGGAAGTCTCCCGGGCTGCATGGAAGAGTTCAGCCGAGTTGAAGGAGCATTACCGTTCAGCAAGCATCGTCTCAGCGACGCGCGTTGTCTTTAACATTCGCGGCAACGCTTTCCGGTTGGTTGCATCGGTCAATTTTGCAAGTCAGGTGATCTTCATTAAGTGGCTGGGTACACATCAGGAATACGACAGCATCGACGTTCTGGAGGTGGAGTATGACGAAAGCAGATATGCAGGTACGACCGGTTCGAACCGAAGAGGACTACCGCATCGCTCGCCAAAAGATCGAGGTGCTGATTGAGTCTGCGCACAGCGCGTCGGAGCGAGACGAGTTAGACGTATTAGCCACCCTGGTCGACGCCTACGAGGCAAAGCAGTACACCATGGATGCGCCAAGCCCCATTGCAGCAATTGAGTTCCGCATGGACCAGCAGGGCCTGACACGCAAGGACCTGGAGCCGTTCCTGGGCAGTCGCGCCAGGGTCTCGGAGGTCATGACTGGACGTCGGCCTCTAACGCTCCCGATGATCCAGCGTCTGCGTGCCGGACTCGGCATCCCTGCCGACGTGCTGATTGGACCGTTGCGCAAGGGCACACGCCGCGTAGAGGCGCGGACTGCCCGGCGCAAGAGTTCGACGGTGGCGGCAGACGTGACGAATGCAGTCGCCGTATAAGGCGGCGGGCATCTTGTGGGAGGAGAAAATGGCTATCTGTTTGGTAGGCATGTGCGTGACACTGCTGCTGCAAGGAGCCTTCTTCTTTGCGCGCGATGCTGCCACACCGGACTTGCCCCGGATGTTTATCATCTCCGACTACTGCTGGCTGTTCATGTTCCTCTCACTGTTTGCGTGGAAACGATGGCCCATCGTGACTCTCCTTGCTTGCTGGGTCGGCTTTGTCGCCATCGCATGTGTGACCCAGCCTAATGCTAAGGAGAAGACGATCGGATGGTTCTTTCTAAGTAACAGTGTTCTTGTTTCGACTGTGCTTCTAGCGCATGGGAATGCTTACTTTGCTTACCGCAAAGCACACAAGTCAGTGAGTGGCATCTCACAGGAGCGATGACAGAGAAGTCCCCTAAGAAAACAGCAGCAAAGCAGGTCGCAAAGGCCTTAACACCCGCGCAGATCGAGCGGGCTGAAAGGCTGAAAGCAAAAGAGAAACTCGTCCGCAAGAAGGCCAACATCAAGGCCGCCCGTGAGCGCAAGAAGGCCGAAGAAGAAGCCGCCGAGTTGCGCCGCCTGACCAGTCCCATGGCGTCTTGCGGCTGGCCCACGCAGGATGAGGAGGGCCTAACCATGCCACCCTTTCCTGCAGATGCCATGC
>CAXUEW010000098.1:0-10837 GCA_964250115.1 uncultured Terriglobus sp. | reverse complement strand
TTCCCTCGCTGGTCATGTTGCCTTTGTAGGTCTTGCCGTTCTTGGGGTCGTACAGCCTGCCGCCTTCGGCCCGGTTCGGGTCCGGCCCGCGAAAACCCTGGCCGATTTGCAAGCCGCACAGTGGGCGCGTGCGCAAAGCCGCGTCAGGATTATTGCCGTCGACCCGGACGGGGGCGGCTGTGCTGATGAAGACCAGTGTTGCGCAGAGTGCGTCGCCGCACGGCGCGATTCGAATGACGGATCCAGACGGCTCACGCCAGTCGCCGACCACACCCATTGTCTGTGCCTTCGCGGTGGGAGCAAGTAACAATGCGAACAGGCCAAGAGTGGCAAGCAATTTCATGCGAAAAGTCTCCCGGTGTCAGAGCGCCGGACGAAGCGCAAGCACCGCGTTCAGGCCGCCAAACGCAAAGGAGTTCGACAAGGCAAGACGGGGCTGCAATCGCCGGTTTTCCAGTAAGACGCCGCTTAGACGCAACGCGGCATCGACTTCTGTGGAGCCGCAGTTGCGAGGCAGAATGCCTTCGCTGAGGGCCAGCAGCGTGGCCAGCAGTTCCATGGCACCGGAGGCACCCATGGCGTGGCCGTGCAGACCCTTCGTTGAGCTGACGGGCAGCGTAGATGTGCGCTCGCCGAAGACAAGGTGAAGCGCTTCCGCTTCGACGCGGTCGTTCACCTCTGTGCCGGTGCCGTGCGCGTTGATGTAGTCGACATCACCGGGGTCGGCACGCGCGTCCAGCAGAGCTCGCTGCATGGCGGCGGCCGGGCCGGATGGGTGCGCCTGCGTGATGTGGCGTGCGTCTGACGACATGCCGAAGCCGGCAATTTCACCCAGGATGGGTGCGCCGCGCGCAACCGCCCTGTCCATATTCTCGAGCGTAAACAGGGCCGAGCCTTCACCCAGCGTCATACCGTCGCGGTCCGCCGCAAAGGGCCTGCAGCCCCCAGGGGAGACAACATGAAGGGCATCCCACGCCTTCAGGAAGCCGTAGGTCAGCGGGGCTTCATGCCCACCGGTGATCGCCGCGTTGACCATGCCCGACCGCACCATATGGAAAGCCTGGCCCACCGCATGTGCCGCGGATGCACATGCGGTCGATACGGTATATGCGGGGCCGGTGATGCCGTGCTCCATGCTGATCATGCTGGTGCCAGCGTTAGCCATGCTGCGCGGCACTGTCAGCGGATGGGTTCGTGCACCCTCCGTATACAGCTTGGCCAGAGCCGGCTCTTCCACGGTACGGCCACCAGTGGAGCAGCCCAGCACCACGGCGATTTCGTCTCCTGTATAGCCATGCCGCAGGCCCGCCTGCTCCACCGCCTGCCTACCGGCGGCAATGGCAAAAGCGGAAGAACGCTCCGCCAGCGGAGTCTGCGCCAGCGTCAGCCAGTCGGCAGCGCGAAAGTCGCGCACGTCTGCCAACATCTGAAAGTGAACATCGCGCCGCACCTCATCAGCCATGCGCCGGATACCGCTTTCCCCTGCGAACAGGCTCCTGCGGAACTCCTTCACGCTATGACCGATGGCGGTGATGCAGCCCGAACCTGTCACAGCAACCCGATTCATTGCGCAGGCTTCCCTGCTGCTTTTTCGTCTACCGCCGATCTGATTTCGCGTGCCAGGTCACCCACCGTCACAATGCGGTGCAGCCTGTGCTCGGGGATTTCCACGCCGTATTTTTCTTCCAGGTCAAACGACATGCTCACCCGGTCGAGTGAATCCAGTTCGAGCGACTCCAGCGAACTGTCCAGCTTGATCGACTCCCGGGGAATGCCCTTGGAACTTGCAATCGCGCTGATACAGTCCTCGGCAATCTCATCCATGGGCTTTCCTCATATCAGCGAGTCTAACTGTGCGGCCCGTTCGTCAGTAGGTGCCGCGTGGGAATGCGTGTCATGGACGCGACCCGTGGTAAGAGTCCTGGAAAAACATGCAGGATATTTACGGCGGAGGGAACGCGGACGAGCATGCGCGACAGCGCGGTCGCCAGCCGAAGCCGAGCCTGCATGGCCGATGCAAACTCCTGCTGGAAAGTGATCGATCGGCCACCCTGGAGATACTGCTCCGCAGCAATGGCTGCGCTGTGCAGAGCAATGCTCATGCCATCACCGCTGAACGACGGGATCACCGCGGCCTGGTCGCCCAGCCGCCAAAGCCCGGGTGCGGTCTCGCTTTGCACATGTCCATACGGGATGGGCGAAATGGCCAGCGGAGCCTCCAGCAACGGTACGGCACCCTGCAGCCGTCGCGCAAGATGCGGGGAGTGGGCAGACATGTGCGCCAGCAAGGCGGGCCAGGTGCTGCCGATGCCACGCAGTGTTGCGGCATCCACCAGCGGGCACAGGTTTGCGCGCCCACCCTCCACCGTCTGCAGGCCCGCGTAACCACCCGGAAATAGCAGCAGTTCCACGGCCCCGGCAAGCTCGGTTGCCTGCTGTGGCTGCAGGCGGAAATACATCTTCATGCCAATCAGGCCGCTGTGCGCACCCGCAGGCCTGGGCAAGTTATGCAGATCATGCTTGCCGGTTGCCAGAAACACATCGCGAGCCAGTATCGAGTCACCTTTCCGCAGATCGATCTGCCAGCCACCGGACCCGGCCTGCAAACCGGCCACATGCATGCTGCGTCTTACCTCAATGCCCGCTGCAATCGCTGCCTGCAGCAGGGCTTCATCCAGAACGAACCGCGAGAGCGATACGGCGGCAAACGGCAGGGCAGCTTCTGAAAGCCGCTGTTGAGAAGCCAGGCGTACGTGCATGATGGGAACGCCGCCTAAACCCTCAGGATTCACGCAGACGTTGCGAAGGTAGTGCAGCGCCTCCCAGCTCAGAAACTCGCCGCAGACTTTGTGGTGTGGACCTTGGCTTCTCTCCAGCAGAAGCACCTGCCGGCCCGCGCGCGCCAGGCGAAGCGCAAGGGAACTGCCTGCAAGCCCGCCGCCTACCACTACGATCTCTTGCGAACCCGCCACTGCTAACCCGCCCGCAGCCACGAAACGCAAAGCCGTGCGGGCCACACCGGTTGTACGGCAGCGCCGATGGACCCCAGCCCGGCCTCGCCCAAATACCGTTGCCAGTCGGCCGGTCGAAACGCTCTCCGGATAGATACCGGCCCATCATGCTGCACGAAGCGGTGCCATCGCATCAGCCGGGCCAGCATGCCAAATGCGCGGTACGGCATCGCCTCTCGATGGAGATCGTTGATGAACCAGCCCACGCGCGCTGTCTCTGTCATCCAGCTAAGAAATCGGACGATCTCTGCATCCGGCAGGTGATGGGTGAACAGTGAACTGAGGACAACATCCGTGGGAACGTTCGGCTGGTAGGAAAAGGCGTCGCCGGTGACCCAGGTTATCGCGCTGCCGGGTGGCGTGAATTCCCGCGCGGCGCGTGCGGCATGCGGATTCAGGTCGATGCCGGTCAGCCTCACTGTCACGTCCCAGCGTTTTGCCGCCCGTTCAATGTGGCGCAGGGTATCGCCGCCGCCGCAACCCACGTCCACAATGTGCAGCGGAGCGCTTCCTCGCGGTAATTGCCGCAGCCATTGCAGGGTTGCGCGCCGAGCCAGCGTCACGGTATTGACCCGCTGCAGGTCGCGGAGACAGTCGCGAAAATCCTCATAGCTGCATGGTTCGTCCATCCACTCCTGCAGGTGGGCGCGGTGTTCGAAATCCGGTTCAGTCTGCGGCATGGAACTGCATGGTCTCCGCAGTCAGGCCGGGTCCGAACGACATGGCAATGCCACGCTGGCCGGGACGCGCAGACCGCATCAGACGTTCCAGTACAAACATGACAGTGGCTGATGACATGTTGCCGAACTGCCGCAGCACCTCGCGCGAGGCCGCAAGCGCGTCGCCGGGTAATGTGAGCGCATCCGCCACCGCGTCCAGAACCGAGCGGCCGCCGGGATGCACGGCCCACAGATCGATGACACTGTGGGGGCCGCTATCGGGCACGATCTCGGCACGGTGCTGCCGCAGCGCGCGAAAGATCTCCGAGGGCACCTGGCCCGACAGCACCATGTCAAAACCCTGGTCGCCTGCGTCCCAACGTATCAGGTCGGCCGTACCCTCCAGTTGCAGCGCGTGAAAGCTGTCCATGCACAGGCCGCCGGGTTCCGCGCTGACCAGGCTGGCCGCGCAGCCATCGCCAAAGATCAGGAACGAAAGCACCTGCCCAAGGTCCTGCGTCTCCTGCATGTGCAGCGTGCAAAGCTCCAGGTTGATAACGAGCACGCTGCCTTCCGGCTCCGATCGCACGATGTGCCGCGCCTGTTTCAGCGCGTTGATCGCGGCATAGCAACCCATGAAGCCGATCATGGTGCGTTCGGTCGACGGCGGCAGGCCGAGGTGTGCCATGGCCTCAAAGTCCAGCCCCGGTGCGTATAGCCCAGTGCATGACGTGACAATCACGTGGCGAATGCGGTCGCGTTCTGCTGCGGTAAGTGCTAGCTGGTCGAGTGCGGTGCGCATCAAGGGTGGAGCAAAGCGCTTGAACAGCTCCATACGCCGCGCGGTCGCGGGAAATGCGCCCAAGCAGTACATCTCACCACCCGGTATGGCACCCGGATCCGGTTCGCCCTCAACCTGCAGTGCGGCGTAGCGATGCTCGATGCCGGAGCGTGCCGCCATGCGCAGGAACAGAGCTCGGCTGCTCTCGTCGTGCAGCATCTCGCCTGCAAACTGGACAAACGCCCGATGGACGTCATGGCGCGGTACAGCCGTGGCAATGCGACGAAGAAAGACAGGAGGAGCCAACCTGCCTTCACCATACGCCGCCACGGGCACCAAGGGCTGCACGCACGTGACCGGATCGCGGCATGGCGGGAGGCCGTTTCACGCCATCGTAACGGCGGTTCCTTACAGTCGGCCCTCCGCATGTGTAGCAGCAACACCCTGGTACTCGTCATCCTGAGCGAAGCACGCAGTGCGAAGTCGAAGGACCTGATTCTCTCTGGCTGCAATACTGCTCCGGGCAAAGCAGGTCCTTCGACTCTGCTGCGTTCCGCTCAGGATGACGAACAGAAGACTGGAAGCACCCAATATAAGGGCCACGCAGGGTCATGCCGTCTTTCGCGATGCAGCCCGCTCGAACATGCGCTCAATCTCCTCCAGCGTCTTTCCTTTGGTTTCCGGCAGGAAGAACTTGGCCGTCACGAAGTACACGGCGGTGCAGGCCGTCCAGAAAAGAAACATGGTGGAGTAGCCGTAGTTACCCACGGTGGGCAGAAAAACTCCGGCGATCAGGGTCGACGCGCCCACATTGAGCAGCAGCGCGATGCCCATGCCGCCGGAGCGGATGCGCGTGGGCATCAGTTCCGAAAGCGTGAGCCAGACCACCACGCCCGGACCAATGGCGAATGCCGCAATGTAGAGCCCCAGGCACAGGCTCATGAGCCAGCCCGTTCGTTCCTGTGGCACCGGTTCGTGCCAGGCGCGACGGATGGTGAGCGGAGCCGTGCCGGCTGCGGTTTCCGGCTGAAGCTTCAGCGTGGTGCCGTGCCCGTCGTCTTCCGCCGTGGCCAGCTTTTCACCGTCGCCGTAGCTGTAGAGCACGGTCATGCTTCGCGGTTCTGCTGAAGCACCGCGATGTGTGAGGAAGTCTTCGGGTATGGTGAGCGAGTTGCCGCGCACCAGGCCACGCACCTCTGCGGTGGCATCCACGTGCTTCGCTTCCAGCGAGCGAAAAATCAGGCTGCCGCCCACCAGCGCCACCATGATGCCCGCCGTGCCGACCACGAGGAGAAACTTGCGTCCCTTGCGGTCCACAAGCGCTACGGCCACCACGGTCATCACCACGTTCAGCAGCTTGACGAGGAGGTCGGCCTCGGTGGCGTGCGCGGTGTTCATGCCGGCCTGCCGCAGGATGAGGCTAAGGTAGCCCAGTACGGAGTTGATGCCCGATGCCTGGTTGCAGAACAGCACAATGCAAGCCAGCACAAAGGGAATAACGTATTTACGTTGCAACAGCGATCCGCCCGTGCTCTGCCCGCTGGCCGTCTCCGTCTGCAACTGCTGCATCTCGCGTAGCTGCAGTTGCGCTGCCTCTTCCGTGGGCGAAATCTGCCGCAGCGCTTCCAGCGCCTGTTCAGCAGAGCGATGTTTGAACAGCCAGCGCGGCGTCTCCGTAAGAAAGAAGCTGCCCGCAAAGAACAGCACGCCCGGATAGATGACAGAGAAGAACATGCCGCGCCACGCATGCTCCTGCGCCGCATGAATTAGTGCCTGGTTGCCCGCGGCCAGTGCCACCGCAGCCTCTGCCTGCTGCGTGTAATACCAGCCCGACGCCGCGGCAATCACAATGCCGATGGTCAGCAGCAACTGGAAGACACCGGAGCCCTTGCCGCGCGTGGTGGCGCTCAGACTCTCCGCGAGGTACAACGGCACCACCACCGCGATGACGCCGCCACTGATGCCCTGCAGCAGCCTGCCGAGGAACAGCGTGACGAAGCCGTGCGATAGCACAATGAGCACAATGCTGACAACAAACAGCAACGCGCTGAGAATCATCATCTTCTTGCGGCCCAGCCAGTCTGCCAGGAAGCCCGCCACCAGTGACGACGCCATACTGCCGCCAAACACCGCAGCCACAATGACCGAGGTCTGCGCCAGGCTGAGACTGATGGTCTTGCCCAGGTAAAGCAACGCAGCCGAAATAATACCGACATCGATGCCGTACAGCAGGCCGCCAAGCCCAGCAATCGCGATCAGGTACCGCTCGTAACCGGCGGGAGAAAAGAAGCGGCGTGAACTCTCACTCATAGCTGTTTGTTACCTCTTTCAATCTATTCGGGAGAAAGCAGCGGGCTTCAGCCCGCTGAACAATCCGCAGACATCAGCCGGGCTTCAACCCCGGCTCCATCTCCATGCAACATCGTGGCTTCATCAGACACTATCCGATACTGACTCAACAATCGCGTACATCACTTCTTCCTGCGCTTCCATGGATTGCACCAGCTTCATCTGCGTCCGGCAGCGATAGAGGTTCTGCATGGGATGACTCACCTTGTAGTACATGTCACCCGCGAGGTAATCGTTAAGAAAACGAACGGCCTGCTCAAAGGCGATTACCTTTCCCGCAAGTGGCAGCAGCCGTTTCTCGGCAGTAGTAAGAAATGTCCCCGCAGCGCTGAGGTAGCCCTGCACAAGCGCCTGGAAGAACGGCAACTGCATGCTGACGCTTGCCAGATCCTGTTCATCTTCGGCGGTGGGGCTGGTGGCCGTGCGCACCATGTCACCGAAGTCGTGAAGGGCAAGGCCGGGCATCACGGTGTCCAGATCGACCACGCAAAGCGCCTCGCCAGTCGCACCGCCAAACAACACGTTGTTCAGCTTGGTGTCGTTGTGGGTCACACGTTCCGGCAGATTGGCGCTGTGCAGCACGTTGCAGATGGCCTTGTGCTGCAGCGCGAAATCAATCTCGGGCGCGGCGGTCGCGGCGCGATTGGCGGTGTCATCTGCGATCGCGCGCTCCAGCGCAGCGAAGCGCTTTGGTGTGTCATGGAAGGCCGGGATCGTCTCGTGCAGGCGCGGCGCGGGCAGGTCCGCCAACAGCCCTTGAAAATGCCCAAAGGCTTGAGCCGCGCGGAATGCCTGGTCTGTCGTTTCCACTGCGTCAAAGCTGTGTGCCCGTTCAATCATGTGGAACATGCGCCAGCAACTGCCGTCCGGCTGCCTGTGCCAGGTGCGGCTTTCATTCGTCCGAACCAGCGTGAGAGCGCGTCGTTCCGCGTCAGCATTGCCGGCCAGCTTTGAGGCCACGTGCGAGGTCACGCGTTCCACGTTTTCCATCAGCGAGCCGATGTCTTTGAAGATGGCCGTATTCAAGCGTTGCAGAAGATAACGCCGAGGCCTGCCTGCTAATTGGCAGGAGACCACGGTGGAGTTGTTGATGTGGCCGCTGCCATGCGGCTGCGCACCGAGGAACGCACCTTCCATCTGGAAGTATCCAGATACCTCACGCAGGTCGTGCGCCGTGTTCACGTCCACAGCGCTGCCGGGTAGCGCCCCTCGCGGGTCAGCCGCTGAATGTGTTCCACCACGCCGCTCTCGTCTTCGCGGTAGGTCATGCCGCACCATGCGGCCTCTGTGTGCAGCACGGCAACCTCTGCTTTGCCCGCCGAAACGATGCCGTTCACGGCCTCGGGCAGGTAAGCCTCGGCCTTGAGGTCGGAGGCATACTTCTCCTGGAAAGCTTGAAAGGCTCTGCGGAGATGCGGCACGATGGGCTGCGTAAAGCCCCACATGTTCATGGAAACAGTCTCGTCGCCGGACAGCGCGGTCTCCGATCCATCGTCGGCGGTGTTCACCGCTCCGGCGCCCCGCTGGATGATCTTCTTCATCTCATTCACGCGGGCCAGCAGACCGCCCGCCTTGATCCCGCATACACCGCGCGACACCGGACCGAAGGGTGAGAGGGTATGACGAAGGCGGAAACCAACCGTCGCCGACTCAACTGGATTGCTCAACAGATGGCCGGCAAGTACCTTGTAGCTGTCCGCTCCATAGAAGTCATCCGCGTTGATCACGGCAAAGGGCCCATCGATCTGCTCCGCGCCAACCAGCGTGGCCTGCAGCGTGCCCCATGGCCTGGTTCTGTCAAGGGGAGGCGCGGCGTCCAGCAGGCTGTCCAGCTCCTGATAGGCGTACCTGACACACACCCTCTTATCGAACTTACGGCCCATGCGGCTGTTGAAGGCGTCTTCGATTTCTCTGCGGATGACGAACACCACGTTGCGGAAGCCAGCGCGAGCGGCGTCGAAGACTGAGTAATCCAGGATGGCCTCACCCGCGGCGTTCACAGGCTCAATCTGCTTCAGTCCTCCAAAGCGGCTGCCCATGCCTGCGGCCAGTATGAGCAGGCTGGGTCCATCCACCGCCGTCGCACTGCCAAATTGCGCAAGACCCGAAGCCGTTCCTTGTTCCACCAATTTTTCAGCCCCGTTCATACATTCTTTATAATTGGGTTATCTGAAAACTATTAGCCACATGGCGGCTCGCCGCCACTGCATACAGCCGCACACAATTGTGGCAGATTGCCGCTGTTGACCCTTACCTGTTTTGGAAGGGCATAGCGAAGCGCCGGGACGAGCGCTTTCGCACGGCACCTATCGCAAGTTTTGCAGCACCCTTTTTGGAGGATCGATGAATTCCTTTTCCCGCAGCTTAGCCCTATCCGCCGTAATGTTGATTGCCGCGCCATGTGTCATGCAAGCGCAACAGGCGGTCAACGGCACCATTCGCGGACGGGCGCTTGACCCCAGCGGCGCAGCCATTGCCAACGCTACGGTTACCGTGACGAATGACGCTGTGGGCTTTACCAAGACGATCGCAACTGCTGACAACGGGTACTACACGCTGAGTAATCTGCCGCTCGGCACATACACCGTGTCTTTTTCCGCGGCGGGCTTTTCCGCGCTGAAGGTGCAGAGCGTGGTTATCCACGCCGGTACTGAGGCTGCAATCGACGGCTCCTTGAAGGTGGGTGACACAGGTGCAACGATCAGTGTGGTTGCGGATCAGGTCAGCATCGATCCCACGAACCTGAATATTCAGCGCACGCTGGACTCGCGGGAAATCGAGAACCTGCCGCTGACGTCACGCAATCCGTACAACTACATCATCTTTCAGCCGGGCGTCTCCGGACACCCGAATGCCGAACTTGGCATCCCCCGCACCATCAACACTAACGGTCTGCTGGACCGTATCAACTACCAGATGGACGGCATGCTCAACACCGAGTCTGACCGCATCGGCCTGCGTTTCTTCCCTGTCGGCAACATCTTCGTCAAGGAAGTGCAGACGGTCTCGAACTCGTTTGCGCCGGAGTATGGCTGGACGACAGGCAACGTTTACAACGTCATCTCCAATAACGGCACGAACAAGTATCACGGCATGTTCCAGTTTCTGCAGCGCTGGGTGGATGCAACGGCGTATCCGCTGCTGAGCACGGCCGGCAGCGTGAAGCCTGATCTGCAGCTGCGCGATTACTCCGGCAACCTTGGCGGCCGCATCATCAAGGACAAGCTGTTCTTCTTCGGATCGTATGAGCAGTTGAAGCGCGGCGTACCTTCGCCTGTGACGATTACAGCGGCGAACGCGACAGCATTGGGCCTGGGAGCAAGCCAGCTGGTGACGGCACCCGGTCTGCTAAACGGCAAGTTCGCTTTGGGCCGCCTGGACTGGACCATCAACCCGAAGAACCAGGCAATGATCCGCTACAACTACTTCATCAATGACTTTCCGTACAACACGCAGGTGGGTGGTCTAAACACCAGCTCCGTGGGCGCAAACTTCAAGGATCGTGCGCATGTTTTCGCGGGTCAGCTCATCACCACGTTCAGCGATCACTTCCTGAACGAGTTCCGCATTTCGCTCCCGCTGCGGTCCAGCGTGACCTCCGCGGCAACACCCAGCACGGGACCCACCATTACAGTGACGGGTATCGCCACCTTTGGCGCTTCGCCCGCAGGCGGCACCACGTATTACGAGCACACACCCAACGGTTCTGAAAACATCTCGTACATCCGCGGTGCGCATAGCTTCAAGGCAGGCTTCACGCTAGCAACGCCGCAGCAGCGGCAGCGTCTGGCCACGTTCAACACCTATACCTTTGCCACGGTAGCGGCCTATCAACAGGCGCTGAGCGGCGTCAATCCCCGGTCGTATAACTCGTTCACCTCGCAAACGGACACCACTGGCCTGGGCTATGCCTCACTGTTTTACGGCGGATACGTGCAGGACACCTGGCAGGTAGCACCAAGGCTGGTAGTGGTGGGCGGCCTGCGCTATGACCGCTTCAAGTCGCCCAACCCAAATGGCAACGCGCTCTATCCGGA
>CAXUEW010000097.1:0-10881 GCA_964250115.1 uncultured Terriglobus sp. | reverse complement strand
TCCGCGTTGCGAAGCCAGCCGTGCCGTGACGGCCGGACGAACGGCTGTCGGGCCCGCCGCTGAACTTCAGCTGCTGCCGGCAGAAGCGCTTGCGCGCGCAAATCCACTTGTACCCACGGGAGTGGTTCTGCCGCCGACACCACGAGCAGCCGGATGTGCGCGCTTTGTGCGGAAGCGAGTCGCGGCCCGGCTGCCGGAACTGTGCGAAGCGCTCATCGACCAGGCCCTGGCCGGAGACCTGCAGGCGGCGAAGCTGCTGTGGCAGATGGCTGAACTGGACAAAGCACCGGCAACCGCGGCATCGGGCAAGACAAAAACAGCAGCAGGATTCGCGCAAAAGGCGCTGGCAGAGTTTCGTGCCCGCTGACTCTGCGCGCCGGACAGACCAAACAGATCGTCAGGAGTGAGGAAACGAATGGGCAAACGAGAAAGCAGGGGGACACGGGCGCGGTTGCGCGTGGCGGCGGGCCTGCTGTTATGGCTGCTGGCAGCCGTGTGGGCCGAGACCGGTCCGCTTGCGGCAGCACAGGTGCCGGTGTCGTCCATCAGCGACACGGTGTACTACGCAAACGGGACGGCCGCGACCGGTCAGGTGCTGATCAGTTGGAACGCCTTCACCACGGCAAGCGGGCAAAGCGTACCGAAGGGCAGTACCTCCGTGACACTGGCACCGGGCGGCAAGCTGAACCTGTCGCTGGCACCGAATGCCGGTGCCACGCCGGCGGGAACGTACTACACGGTGGTCTACCACCTGGGCGATGGATCCACCAGCAGGGATTACTGGACAGTGCCGGTCTCTTCGGGGCCGGTTTCGCTGAGCGCGGTTCGGACGAGCGTGCTGCCAACCAGCGTCGCCGTTCAAACGGTCTCGAAGCAGTATGTGGACCAGGCGATTGCGCGTGCGGCGGCAACAGGCGCGCTGCCGTCGGCGGACGGTTCGGGTGACTACGTCCTGAAGTCCGGCGACACCATGACGGGACCGCTGACGCTGCCGACCGACCCAGTGTCGGCCTTGCAGGCTGCTACCAAGAACTACGTGGACACATCCACGGCAGCGCTTGCGGGTGGCCTGTCGCAGAAGGTGAGCACGCTGCCCCAGGCGACGCAGACGGTGACTCAGCCCGCAGGCACACAGTTGCAGGTAAACAACCTGAATGGCCAGCTTTACGCGAAGCAATACCAGTCGCAGCAGGGTAACGACGGGATCACCAACGCGCTGAGCAGCGCGGACTGCGCCAGCGGTTGCAGCGTGGTTGCCGACCCTACCTATGCCGGTAACGATTACTTTTCACTGAAGTCGAACCGCTCCGCCCTGATCGACCAGCGCGGCGGTGCCATTGAGGAGAACTTCTTCAATCCGCAGAGTCCACGGCAGGGACTGACACAAGGCCGCACCATGACGGTGTGGGAGACGCTGGGCGCGGCAGCCAGCCGGGCGCAGGGCTACAACACCATTCAGTCCAGCGTGCTGACTTTGAATGAAAACGCAATGGCAGGCGGCAACAACGTGTTTCCGCAGAACCTGACCACGAACATTCCCTACTTCAAGTCGACGTACGGCGCGACCAACACCACGGGCAACAACTGGACGCAGGGCCAGCACGTACTGGATAGCCACGTGCAGAATTGCTATGGCGTGGGCGACTGCCTGCTGGGCAGCCAGGTGATCTACAGCTCCAGCGGCAACCGCGACAACAGCGACGAGGGCACGCACCCGTTCGACATCCTGATTACGGAACACACGGGCGTGTACCGCGGCACCTGCGCTACCGGTTGCACCACGGGCTCCACCCAACTGCAGATCACAGCAACCGGAGATGACGGCACGCAGGGCGACGGCCGCTTCCTGATCAACAAGGCACCCTCAAAGACGATCACCACAGGCACGCTGATCGGCGGCACCAACAGCGGTCCGCTTGCCTCTGCTCAGTTCAACGGAACGGCTTTTCCGGTGAGCACCTTCTTTTCACTGGCAGCGGCTGCCCTGCCACAGGCCACCACCATGGCTCCGGGCAACATCAACGCGGCCATCGTGACGAGCGGCATCCCGGCAGGTTATTCGACCAACACAGCGGCTGCACCCGCAGCCAGCGGTGTGGCCTGCGTGGACGATGCAGGCGCGGGAGGCGCGGCCAACTTCGAACTGGTGAACTACACCGTGACTGACGGCACGCACATACGGCTGCAACTGCTGAAGCCGCATGCCGCAAACGCGACCATCGCCCTGGGCGGCCTGTGCGGCTATGGACTGGAGCAGACGGTGGATACAGTCAACGGTTTGCGCCAGGTGTTTCCCGTGGTGGGTTCCTCTTCGTCCACGTCACTGTACTACTCCGGTCTTGGAACCAAGATCGTCGGACAGACGGGCCTGACCAGCGGCTATGCCAACATCCAGGTCAGCCTGACGAACCTGCAGCGCAGTAGCGGAGTGGTCACGGCGACTGTCAGCGGCAGTTTTTCGCAGGACATCAACGGCCTGTCGATGACGATTACCGGTGCCACCGATGCCTCGTTCAACGGCACGTACACCGTGACTACCACGGCGGCAAACCAATTCACTTACGCGCAGGGCGGCGCGGATAGCAGCACCAGCGGCGGCACCGCCAGCGTTGTGACGGGCGGTTACGTTCTGTATCCGATGGCCGAGGTGCTGAGCGTATACAACGCCACCACGAAAGCAGTGGACGGAGCCATGACACTGGGAGCTAACCGCGTGGCATGGGCCGCGGGCGATCCGGTGGAAGAGCCGCATTTTTTCCAGAACCGCATGGCCGCGGATGCAACCTACGTCAACCAGTACCTGCCGCGTGGCACGCAGAGCTACTCCGCGGGGCTGACCTTTGGCGGCATCAACAGCGCGTTTATGAACGGCTGGTCCGTGGTGAATAACACGCCTGCCAGCACGTATTTCGGCAATGGCGGAACCCACGCAACACCGAACGCGGCCATGGTAGTGCAGGGGCCATGGAAGACCTCGCTGGACATGCAGGCGGGCGATTCAGACGGCATCCTGGTTCGTTGCAACTCGCATGGTTGCGGCAAGTGGAACTCGCCCTACAACCTGTTCACGTTGCAGAGCAGCCAGTACTTCGACTACCTGAACTTCGCTCCGAACACATCGACGATGACGTTCAACATGCGCGGCACGCAGTACACGATGTCGCCCACGGCGTTGACGGCAGGCACCATCAACGCGACGACCATCAACGCGACGCGGATCAATGGCCTGCAGGCTGCGTCGTCTTCCGCAATTGGCGGAGTTACGCTGGGTTCCGCGGCGGTCAGCGCCCAATTGGCGAACATTGCCAGCACCGGCAACGCCGCGGACATCACTAGCGGCACCATCGATCCTGCCCGCCTACCGGCTGGCTATGGTAGCGGAGGCGGCAGCGGCAGCACGGTAAGCAGCGTATGTGGCAGTACGGTCGCGTTCAGTGCTAGCCCTACCTTTGCGGTGACGTGCTCGAACCCTACCTTCCATATACCGCTGAACGGCAATGTCACGGGACAAAGCTTCACCGGCTTAGCGGCGGGACAGCACATCACACTGGTCTTCCAGGTGGGCAGCACGCCGGGTTACACGGTGCAGTGGGCTTCCGCAGTGCATGGCGGATTTATCACCAGCAGCTCGGCGGGTGCGGCCGGATACACGCAGGCAGGCAAATACTTTGTGCAGGAACTGGTCGTCGATACTGACGGCACTACCCTTCTGAATCCGGGGGCTATCAATGAGTAACGGTCGAAAGCGCGCAGCAGGCGCGTGTGCAGCGGCAGCCTTCTGGCTGCCATTTTTATTGGGTGCAGGGATGTTTCAGTCACAAGCAGCAGAGGCGCAGACCTCCGGCCTGGCAGCACCCATGAGCGGCGACTGCGCGGTAAACGCGTCTGGCGCGGTGGTCTGCGCCAAGACGAACGGAGCCGCCTTTGCACCATCGGCCACCATCGACGCAACGAACGCTGCGAACCTGACCAGCGGTTCCATCCCCATGAGCCGTTTAGGTAACGTACCTAACCTTATGAACCCGGTACCAGTACCGGCCGGCGGCGGCGAGTACACCTTTACCGACGGCGCTGGAAGCACAGTGGCCGACAGCAGTGGCAACGGCAACAATCTCTCGCTGTGCAGCGGCAGCAACGCGCCCACGTGGTACCCGCACGGGCTTGCATTTCTGGACACGGGACAGCCTGGACCCAGCTTCAACTGCGTGATGACACCGTTTACGACCTACGGCACCGTCTACTTTGCAACCATTACGCCAACGCAGTTGCTGAACACGGGTACGTCCGCAACCTACGGCCTGCCTGCATCGAACGGCGCGATCTTCATGGGCTTCTCCGCTTACGCCGGCAGCGGCCTGAACATTCAGACGCAGCCTTCGATCAACGCCTTCCAGCCCAGCACGTTCAGCAGCGCGGGTTCTACCAACGTGGCAGACGGCTATGGTGGAGCGCACGTGTACAGCTTCTCGGCGGGCACGGGCAACGGTTCGCTGGACCGATGGATGGTGGATGGCAGCGAGCCTGTTTACACCACGCAATCGGCATCTGCTTCATCGATTCCGATCACGGGCGGCGGTGTGTATGAACTTGGAACAGCGCTGAACAACAATGGCTACTACTGGCGCGGCGTGATTACCTACGTGATCGTCTACCCAGGCCAGCACACGGCGGCGCAGCAGATCGCGGTAACACGGTACATCCAGGCCAAGCTTGCGGCGCGCGCTTCCATGCCCTTGTTGGCGATGGGCCGCAACTCCTCGCGTAGCGCCCAGTTCATTGCTGCCGGTGATTCGCTGACATCGACGCAGCAGGGCACGGCGCTGTGGACAGGCACCATGAGCCTGACCAATCCGTACACGGTGACCAACAACGGCATTGCGGGCATCACCGCCTTTGACGTGTGCAAGCTGGGCGAACAGCAGTGGGGCAAATTCATCGTTCCCGGCCAGACTACCGTGCAATTCTGGGCCGGCACCAATGACCTCTCCAATGCCGGACGTACGCCCGCCGACGTTTGGACGTCGCTGGTGAATTGCGGCCTGCAGGCAAGGCGATACGGCGCACGCGCGATTGTAGCCACCATGATCGACCGGGGCGGCAGCGGTAACAGCATGGCCGGCAGCAAAAATGCGCTGAACGCGCTGATGCGCTCCAACTGGAAATCGAGCGGTGCGTTCGACGCGCTGAATGATCTGGCCGAGACGTCCGCGCTGGGTGCCGACGGCGCGTCAGCAAATACCTCCGCGAACAACACCGGATGCTTCGCTCCGGACAAGGTTCACCTTGCCGGACCGGGCTCGGGTAGCTGCGCGACGCTGTTTGTGAACGGGTCTGCCTCGGCGCTCTCAGGCTATGGCATCGTCGCGCAGCTCACCAGCAACACGATCAATACACTGGATGGCAGCACGCTTACCAACCCGGACGTCTTCACGGCAAATGCTTTTGCTGAATCGTACGGCAACAACGTGGTAGTGCAGACGCCATCGGCAGCGGCGACGCACAGCCTGGTGGATTGCCAGGGGCAGGCGTCATCGCGAACGGTAGTGAATGGTTCAGCTTCTTACCCAATCGTTGTCAGCGGCGTGAACGGCCAGAGCATTACCGGGAACACCACGGTCGCCGCGCAGGCTACAGGGGTGTTCGTGCCGGTGCTGACCAGCGCCTCGGCTGCCGGTTGCTCCTGGGTGAGGGTGCAGTAACGCCGGCATGGACACAACGTATGGAAGGTTGCCGGAGTTGGAGGCCGCGGTCGAAAAGCGGTATGAACCAAAAGAACGCATCCGCAAAGTCGCGGACTTGCTTCGCATTCGCAGCAAAAACGGCGAGCTGCAACCGCTGTGCGCCAATCGTGCACAGCGGTTGTTTGAAGAGCGGCGCGGCGCGGAAAACATCGTCCTGAAAGCCAGGCAGATGGGCTTGAGCACCTGGATTGCGGGTACGCTACTGCTCAAAACCCTGGCGAATCCAGGCACAACCACGCTGATGGTGGCGCACACCCGCGAAAGCGCGGAGTCGCTGTTTGTCACGGTCGCGCGCATGTGGGAGAACCTGCCCATAGGGCTGCGCGACGCAGTCGGTCCGCGTGGTCGGGCCAACATCGGCCAGATGACCTTTCCGCGCATCGACTCGGATTTCCGCGTTGCAAGCGCGAGCGAGCCCAACGCAGGACGCGGACTGACCGTGCATAACCTGCACTGCAGCGAGGTCGCACGCTGGACCGGTAATGCATCGGAAACTCTGGCCGGCCTGCGTGCCGCGCTGGCACCCGGCGGCGAGCTGGTGTTGGAGTCGACGCCGAACGGAGCCTACGGCTGCTTCCACTCTGAATGGCAGGGAGCGGAGGCAAGCGGCGTGGTGCGGCATTTCTTTCCGTGGTGGTTCGAACCGTCGTATGTGGGTACGGCGGCTCAGACCCTCTCCACCGAAGAAAGGGCCCTGGTCGCGGGGGAGGGCCTTTCTGCGGAGCAGATCGGTTTCCGCCGCGAACTGCAACGCCGCTTTGGCGCGATGCGTGTGCAGGAGTTTGCGGAAGATGCCGTTTCCTGTTTTCGCGCAAGCGGATCGTGTTTCTTCGAAGTTGCCACCATCGAGCAGCGCATGAAGGCTCTGACACCCGCATGGGAGTTCCGGCGCAACAGCGGCCTGCAGGTGTGGCTGCCGCCGATCCGTGGGCGAACCTATATCGTGGCAGCCGATCCCGCAGGCGGCGGCAGCGAGGGTGACTTTGCCGCGGTGCAGGTGATCGACCGGGCAACCGGTGTGCAGTGTGCCGAGCTGCAGGCTCGCCTCTCTCCACGAGACCTGGCGCGAGTCGCGGCGGAGTTAGCACGCGAGTACAACGGCGCACTCCTTGTGGTGGAGCGCAACAATCACGGCTCGGCAGTACTTGCCTACCTTGAGAAGGAGCTGGCCGGATGCGCGGCTCCGGTCACCTTGTACGAGAGCGCGGACCGCATGCCGGGGTGGCTGACTGACTCGGCTTCAAGGCCGCGCATGCTGGGACGCCTGGCCGTGCTGATCTCGTCGCAGCCGGAGCTAATGGCAAGCGGCCGGCTGTTGCTGGAATGCCGCAGCTTCGTAACGGACGAACATGGCCGCGTGGCGGCCGCTGCCGGGGCGCACGATGATCTGGTGATAAGCATGGCCATCGCGCAGGCCGTACGGCTGGAGATGGCCGGACGGCGATAACACGCGTGGCTTTAGCCACTGAGATAAATCGCTGAGATGTGAATGCTGGCTTCGGCATAGTTTTCTCATCTCGGTGGGCTAAAGCCGCTTCGTTCACAGCACCGCTTGGTATCGGGCAACTAAAGCCGCTTCTGCCGTATGCTGCGGTGAGGCGAGGAGAAATAGGTTGGCGGTTCAGGCGGTGCAGGCAATTCGCAGGATGCGCGGCGGTGCGCAGAGCCACATGATGCTGGGGGCTGACGGCAACCTGTGGGTGGTGAAGTTCCGCAACAACCCGCAGGGCGCGCGCGTGCTGGCGAATGAGCTGGTCGCGACGAAACTTGCGGAGGCTGCGGGCTTGTCCGTGCCTGCGTCGGACACGGTCGAGGTGAGCGATTGGCTCATCGGCAACTCGCCCGAGATGTGGGTGGAAGCGGGCCGTGGTGAACACGTGAAGTGCGAAGGCGGCCTGGCCTTCGGCTCGCAATTTGTGGGCGGCCTGATGCCGGGGCACGTGGTGGACTACCTGCCGGAAGAGCAGCTTTCAGATCTGCGAAACCTGGCCGAGTTCGCAGGCATGCTGTGCATCGACAAGTGGACGGGCAACAGTAATGGCAGGCAGGCGGTCTTCACCCGCAAGCCGCGGGAGAAGCGGTATCGGGCCATCTTTATCGACCAGGGCTTCTGCTTCCATGCCAACGAGTGGACGTTCCCCGATTCGCCCATGCGGGGTGTGTACCCGCGCAACCTGGTCTACGAGGGCGTCACGGGATGGAGCAGCTTTGAGCCGTGGATTACGCAGATCGAGGAAATGCCGCCGGATACACTGTGGTCGATCGCCGAACAGGTGCCGCCTGAGTGGTACGGCGATCCGTCGGCCCTTGAGGTGCTGCTGGAACAGCTACTGAAACGGCGATCCCGCGTGCGGGAGTTGATCACGGCCTTTCGCGAGTCGCAGCGTGCGCCCTTCCCGAAGTGGGGACTGGCGTCACGATCCGTGGTGCCGCGTACGTTCCCGCACGAAGTCGCGGCGTCTAAATTGGTGATGTAAGTAATCGTAACGTGAGAAGGGAGGGCTCCTGTTGGCAGATCGAATTCAATGCGAGTTCTTCCTTCTGCGCTATGTGCCGGACGCGGTGAAGAATGAGTTCGTCAACATCGGCGTGATGCTGCGCGAGGCAGGCCGCACCGACACCATGCAGGTACGTTTTACGCGCGACTGGAGCCGCGTGCGTTGCATGGATCCAGACGCCGACACGGGCCTGCTGGAAGCCATGGAGGGCGAACTTGCTCTGCGTGTGCGCGAGGTAGGCACGGGGTCGAAGCCGGTGATGCAGATGCTTGAGGAGTCGCTTTCCACCTCCGTGCAGATGACGGAGGGACGCGGTTCACTCGCCGTCTCGGTGCCTGCGGAAATGGAGCAACTGATGCGGCTGTACGTGGAGCCGCTGCGCGAAAAAGTCGTCCGCCGCAAGAGTGGACGCGCCGGCATTGTTGCCGCCATGCGCGGCGAGTTCGAACGTGCAGGGGTGTGGGACCTGCTGCGTAAGCGCATCCCGGCCAGCCAGTACACGCGACCAGGCGACCCGCTGAAGGTAGACTGCGGCTACCGCCCGAACGGGGTTATACGCATGTTCCAGGCAGTCTCGCTGGACGGTGATCTGGAGGCAGCCAAGGCGCTGGCGCTGTCTGCCGGCAAGCTGCGCGCCGGGGTGCAGCGGGTAGAAAATGCCACGCTCGATCTCGCCGCGATCGTGGAGCCGCTACGTTCAGTCGCCGCCGAAGGCAGTGAGGCCGAAGAGCGCTACCGCTTTGGCGTGGAGACGATGGAGGAATGGGGCCTGCGCGTGCTGACGGTGAATGACCTGAGCCGGGTCGCGGAGACCGCTCGCATGGAGTTGCGGGTGTGATTGTGCCCTTCGCAGGAATGGGTTACAACTATTGAACAATCCTTGGTGCAATAGTTGGGTGGCGAGAGCTTGGCTACGTCTAAACTTAAGAAGAGCCAAGCCGATGTTCCGGTTGGACGTTGGTTTTTGGCTCAGGTATTTTTACTGTTACGTCAATATCTTGGGCAGGCGATATGGGCAGCAGTTCTAGTCGTTCTCTTCTATTTCTGCAGCGACACACTCAAGGCCTTCGCCGGAAAGGTCTCTGTAGCCAACTTCTTATTGTCTGTCGCTGCGCATCTGGATTGGGCCATCAAAGCGAGCGTGGGAGTCTCGGGTGTTACAACAGTCGCTTGGCTCAACGAATATCGAAGGCATAAAAGAACTCGAGAACGCCTATCGAGCCGCATCACTGCTTTAGAAAAGCGCTTGGATCCCAATCGGACCTCAAGTGAGTTGACTCCGGAAGGCACTACCAGAACCGAGGACCTATAATGAGCGTCTTGCAAGTCACGAACGTACTCCAAGCATTTGGAGTCCTCGCTTTAGCATCATTTGTTGTTTTCTACATATTAAGATCACAGCGTCTTGACAACTACCGCCAGCAGCTCTTTGCTCTACGAGATGAGTTTTTCGACTATGCTGCGGATGGTCACATAGCTTTCGATGATGAAGCCTATGTTCTGCTGCGCCTGCAAATGAACAGCATGATCAGATTTGCACATCAGCTTTCTCTCTTTCGTGCTCTCATGACCGGCGCAGCTAGGTTGACATTCCAGCCGAGGCCGCTGGAATGGAACGCGGCTTGGGCCAATGCCTTGAAGCGGCTCGAGAACGAGGATGTGCGCTTGAAGCTGAAAGCTTTCCACGAAGCCTCAATGATGCTGGCTGTCAAACATCTTTTAGTTGGCTCACCTGTGCTTTGGCTCCTCATGCTATTAAGCGCAGTTTTTCTACTTTGCCGAGGAGCCTTTGCCGGTATGCAGCAGCTCTTTAGTGCTGCTTCGCAACAGGTTTTTTCAGGCCCTCTCGATCAAAGATTTTTAGAGGAAGAAGCGGTCTGCTCAGGCGTGTAATAGTTCAGTAGAAGAAACAGTTTAGAAAGGCGCGGCCATCAGGCTGCGCCTTTTGTGTTTTTGGAAGGAGGTCCTGTGTGAATGTAGTCGACCGGATGCGAGGTGCGCTTCGCGGTTGGAAGAGTGACGGTGCGATGGAGGCCGCTGCCGAAGGTGCGCGCAAGACGGCGCCTGCGGGCATGCTGCCGGCGGTGCTGAGTCCGTGGCGGCCTGGCGGCAACATCAACGCAATGCCCAAGCCCACACCGGCAAACCTGCGGCGCTTCGCGGAGACGCCGGTTGCGCGGCGCGCCATCAACGTGGTGAAAGACCGCATCAGCAGCATGGACTGGCAGGTGCGGGCCAAGCGTAACGCGGTATTGGACGATGATCTGCAGGCGCGGCTGTGCGCTCTGCGACGTGTGATGGAGCAGCCCAATCCGCAGGACAGCTTCCGCACGCTGATCGAGCCGCTGCTGGAAGACGTGATTGTCGGCGGCTTCGGAGCGGCGGAGATCGAGACCACGGGCGACAGCAGCATGCCGCTGCGCCTATGGCCGGTGGATGGCGCAACTGTCGCGATGGAGTCGCAGTGGGACGGCTCGGCGGATGCGCCACGCTATGTGCAGACGCCGTTCGGGACCGCGGCAGGCGTTCCGCTGCTGGACAGCGAGTTGATGTACGTGCGGCTCAATCCGCGCACACACACGCCGTTCGGCCTGGGCCGGCTTGAGGTTGCGTTCGAGACGATGAACCAGTTCCTTTCCGCG
>CAXUEW010000096.1:0-10884 GCA_964250115.1 uncultured Terriglobus sp. | reverse complement strand
CGTCATGGAGCGCGAAGTGCCCGGTACGACCGCGCTAAGAACCTGGCACAGCCCGATCCAGATGGCCTGCGGAACACCCATCTGCTCGACGTGAGTAATACCTGACTCCTGCCGGCTGGCCCAGATGTCGACGGCCCACATCACGATGCCGCCGATCAGCAGAGCCAGGGCTATGACGGTAAGGTTTTCGAGGTTCTCCCCGATCTTTTTCGTCAGCAGTTTGGCCGGTATCGCGGTGCAGACAAAGGCAATCAGCGTCAGGGAAACAGGGTGCGTCAGCCAGGTCTTGTTGCCGCGCTCGCCGTGTGGAAAGGTGCGCATGTACCCGATGATCTTGAACAGGAAAAACAGCAGGAGCGCGAGAATAGCGCCAAGCTGGATGACGATGGTGTACATCTTCCAGAACGGGTCAGCCAGCGAGATGTGCAATGCTGCTTCTGCCAGCCGAAGGTGTGCAGTGGAACTGACGGGCAGAAACTCTGTAAGCCCCTCCACGATGCCTAGAATCACAGACAAGAGATAGTCGTTCAACGCGGATCACCGGTCTTTCAGAGGGCTGCAGGCCTCCCGCGATCAGTCCCGGTCGCTGCCGTAGATCGCAATGCCTTGCTCCACCCTGTATACCAGACTGACTGCGCGGGCGGTGTAGTCGCTGGTGGGGAAGCGTGCCACCAACTGATCCCGCAGGGCATGTGCACGCTGCGCGGCTGAGTCAGCCTTCTTACGGTTTTCTTCCGTGGTGTACATCGTCACCAGCACGCCCTGACGATAGGTTGCGTTCCATAGAGCCTCCGCCGTCTTGGGCCCATCGGAGAACTGTTCGGCATATTTCTGGTACAGGCCGCTTTCCATTTCAGGGCACTTGGGCAGACCTTGCCAATCGCCGCACAGCTTCGCGTCCAGCAGATCGAATGCCGCCAGCGCGGGATACTTGCCGCTGCCGGTCTTCACGATCTTCTGCAGGCCTTTGGTGTAGAGCTGTGGCCGAAGACCGGGGTCCATGTCCTTGGCAGAGGGCAGCGTTCGGCTATCGAACTTATCTTCCTGCCAGCGAATATCGGCCGAGCGCCATGTGCTTTCGGCTGCCAGCGGGGACAAAGGGAAGTATTCCGCGACACGCCGGTAGAGCAGGTGCGCCGCGCCCGCGGCAGACTTGGGTGCGTGCGGCTCACCGGCAGCCGCTTCCATAGTGGCTGCGGCGCCGTAGATCAACTTGTCACCGTTCGGGGTTGCGGATCCCACGACACCCTTATTGCGAATCCATCCTGCGCGCGGGACCGAGGCAGCATCCGTCGAGAACTCCGGCTCGTCCTCCGCTTTCTCTTCCTGAATGTCTGTGTTGGCAAACACCTTGACCCAAGGGCCGGAGCGCTCCGTAATAACGACCTCATGCCCAGGCGTGACTACCGACACCTTCTGTGAGTCCGCATCCGGTGCCACGTAGACGTCAGCGATCTTCAGCACGGTGGCGCGCATGGTGTCGGGCGGCTCCGGCGCGTTCTTCTGGGCAGGCGCGACAAAGGGCAGTGCAAGGGTGAACAGCCAAAGCAGCTTACGCATACATCGATTAGACGACGCCGCAGAACGAGCCGTTACGCGGACTCTCCGTGGGTTGGGAACAGATGCCATCAGGCTTCCGCCGTCACCAGTTCTTCACGCAATGCAGGATCGATGTTGCCTCCACTGATGATGGCGACAACCTTCTGCGCAGGCGGCAGTTCGTCGGAGTGGAACAGTATGGCCGCCAGCGTGACGGCTCCGCTCGGCTCCGCAACAATGTCGCTGCACATCAGCAGCATCCGTGTGGCGTCCAGTATCTCCTCCTCCGTCACCGTCACGATGCCGTCGACGAACTGCAGGATGTGCTGGAAGTTGCTTTCGCCCAGGCTCTGGGTTCGCAAACCGTCGGCGATGGTGCGCGAGGTCTTCGCTCCAGGCCATTCAACCAGGGTGCGCGTGCGAAAGCTCTCGGCGGCGTCACCTGCCAGTTCTGGTTCACAGCCCCAGACCTGTGCGCGTGCACCGGACAGTTTCAACGCGGTAGCGACACCGCTCAGCAGCCCTCCGCCGCTGACAGGGGACAATACCAGGTCAGCGTCAGGTGCCTGCTCGAATATCTCCAGGCCGCAGGTCGCCTGTCCCGCAATAATCTCGTCATCGTCGTAGGGCGGCACCATGATGTAGCCGTGCTCTGCGACAAGCTTTTCGGCGCGCTGCTTGCGCTCCGTGCTGGCGGGTCCGACAAGCACCACTTCCGCACCCAGGGCAAGCGTGGCCTCACGCTTGATGCGAGGCGCGTTCTCCGGCATCACAATCACCGCTTTCGCCCCAAGCGCGCGGGCCGCAAAGGCCACGCCCTGCGCATGGTTGCCGCTGGAATATGTGATGACGCCACGCTTCAACTCATCTGGCGAGAGTGCTGCAATCTTGTTGTATGCACCCCGCAGCTTGAAGCTGCCAATCGGCTGCTCGTTTTCAGCCTTCAACCAGATCTCAGGCGAGTTTGCGCTTATGGACAGACCGGCAGCACGCATTCGCTGCGGCTCCAGCCGGTAGAGACCGGTGTGGACTGCTGTGCCCGCAATCCGTTTGCGAGCTGCGTGGATGGTGTCGAGGGTGAGCAGGGAAGAAATGGCCATGGTTCCATTCTGAAGCATGCACGACGCGCTTTTGCGGACCGCACGCCATTCGGCTCGGGCATCCTGCCTTCGGCGGCGGACGAAGCTCACGCAGATCATCCGCAGTGGATGCGTAGGCCTCTTACTTGGCTACGAAATCACCCTGCGCTGCGCTGTATTTATGCGTGCCTAATTTACCCGCCGTGATGAGCGCCGTGACAGTTTGATCCAGCGTTTGACAGCGGCCAGCGTATAAATGGCTGCCAATTTCAATCAGGTTGTCGTAGGCCTGCTGCTGATCGCCGCCGGTGGCCAAAGCCCTGAGAATATCCGCGCTTTTGCTGCGTCCCTGATGCCGGATGTCGGCCACCACGAGGCAGACGAAGTCAGCCATCCCATCGAGCGCGTAGCGCTGGGCGTACGCCTTCATATTCTTCTGAAATAATTCGATACCGGTCGACACCTGCAGCAAACGCGCAGAGGCAGAGTTGGTTGTCCAGTGCACTAATTTGGCAGCATTGACAGCCTCAATCTCCTCAACGGCTTGTATTGTAGGGTTCAGATAAGCCATCAGCGGTTGGGTCGAAGTGTCGGACTCAAGCGGCTGCAGGGCACCCAATTCGATACGGCAGATCCGGTTACCAGAAAGCGCAAGGTCCGGGAAGTAATTTGCCGCATCCGGATCGGCCAGCAGTTTGCGAAAGAAAAGTATGAAGTCGCCGTTTGGAACGTGCGCCCCAAACTGCAAAAAGCTCCACGTGAAAAATGCGGCGTCGTAGGTGTTCAGGGTCGCGAAGCGGCCTCCGCTTTCACATTGTGCGGTGGGTGCAATGAAGTAAGCCCAAAATCCAAACGTCGCAGCAAAGTCGTCCGGCTTGTAGGTGTCGGTCGCGTCGCGGCTGCCTGCCAACCCTACCGTCTTGCCTGTCGGCGTCGCATAGGTAACGCGCCGACCAACCTCGAACGTCGGTTGCCCGTCGACGGAAGCGAGATAGCGGTTGTCGGCTTGGGAAATGGTCACTAACTTTGGCATTTGAAGCGTTCCTCAGGCGTTGAACTTAGGTTTTGTGATGGAGTATGACATAGGAGGGTGACGAGGTTCAGTTCGGTGCTGTACAGATGTACACCGAAACGGAGCCCATGACAACAGCTTTCTGCCTTCCGCAGTTTGCAGAAGCTGATTGTCGGGCCTCAGCAGACTTCATACTGGCTGCGCCGCCTTAAGCACCAGCGCCATAAAATGGATGAGCTTCCATTCGTCCCACAGGCCAGGTTCCTTGTTCATATCCAGGTGCGAGAGCACCGGGCTTACCAGTGCAGCTCGCAGTGTCTCCGCGCGAAGTTCGCTGGCCATCCACAGGGTTTCCGCCGCAGGGATAATGTTGTCGCCCTCGCCGTGCAGTAGGAACACTGGCGTAGTCAGGTCATGGAGATGTGTTTCCGGTGACAGTGCCTGCATGTCGGCCAGGTGTTTCGTCGTGCTGGTCTGCAGCAGGTTGCGGGTTCCATCGGAGGCTGCGTCCATCATGTGCCTGGCCTCGGCAACCTGTTTCGGCGTCAGCCGCCGGGCTGCTTCGTCTTCTGCTGCTTTGTCCTCGTATAAGTGCGCGCGCAGCACGGCACGGATGGCTGCCACGTCAGCGCGCGGAACGAACTCTTCCACGTGCTCGTACTCCAAAACTAGTGGGCCGTACTCGTGCGCGGGCAGGATTTCCGTGGTCCCGTCCGGGCGCGGATCGCTGCCGGTACGGTAGTAGTCCGCCACGCGCGACATGGCTCCCTGCGATCCCACGGCTAGTACAAAGCGGATGCTTGGCTGGTACTCGGCATCGGCTGCGCTCACCAGCGCGAGGCCGCCCGCAAAGCTCAACCCCATCACGCCGACCGGGCGTTGTTCCCTGGCAGCAAACCACTTTGCCGATGCGCCGATGACGTGGATGCTGCGCTCCGACACACGGTAATCCTTAATGTCAGGCAGTTCCGGTGTCAGCACGCCCAGGCCGCTGGCTGCGATTGCGTCTGCAAACGCCTTCAGACGCGGCTCATCAATGCCCAGATGGTGCACGCCGTGAAAGATCACCAGCCCCGCCGCGCCCGGATGGCGCACGGGAGTGTACAGCCGCGCGCGGACCGGGCCGGCATCAGTCTGAATTATCAGTTCCTGCTGGGTGCTGTGTTCCGTGGCCACTACCCGAAGCCAGTGCGGCGCAGACTGACCGCTGGCTGCCTTCAGCACTGCCAGCGCCTTCAGGTGCAGGTGAACGGACGGCCACGCAAGCCAGCACAGAAGCAATATTAGGAACAGGGCAATGATCTTGCGCACGGCGCGTGCTTCTCCTGTTCGTGTAGCTTCAGATCTCCAGGATGACCGGCATAATCATGGGCCGGCGCTGGGTGTTTTTCTGGATGTAGCGCTTCAGGTCGGCCCTGATCTTTTCCTTGATCAGCATCCAGTCCCGCTTTTCCTCAGCAGATGACTGCTCCAGTGTCTGTCCGATGATGCGTCGGGCATCATTCATAATGCCTTGCTCGTTCACCGCGAAACCGCGGGTTACGATTTCGGGCTGGCCCTGCTGCTTGCCGCTCATTTTGTCGATGGTGATGATGGCCAGCACCAGACCGGCCTCGCTGAGATGACGGCGGTCGCGGATGATGATGTCTTCCACCACGTCGGAAGTTGAGCCGGAATCAATAAGGATGCGGCCGCTAGCGACCTTGCCCGTCTTCTCCATCGTGGTGGCGGTCAGCTCCAAAACTTCCCCATCTTCGGCGAGAATTGTTTTCTCGGGGATGCCAGTGCCTACCGCGATTTCGATATGCTGCGTCAGGTGGCGATAGTCGCCGTGCACGGGCACGAAAAACTTCGGCTGCAACAGGTTGATCATCAAGCGTAACTCTTCCTGGCTGCCGTGACCGCTGACGTGGATGAGGCCGCTTCGCCCGTCATCATGGATCACCTTGGCCTTGCGGCGGTACAGGTGGTCGATGACGTTGTAGATGGCCTTCTCGTTGCCGGGAATGACCCGGGAGGAGAACAGAACGGTGTCGCCCGCCTCGATGCGTGCGTGCTTATGATTGTCCACGGCGGCCCGGCTCAGAGCGCTCATTGGCTCGCCCTGCGTGCCGCTGATCATGACGCACACCTTCTCCGGTGCCATGTCCTTGAGCTGGCTGCTGTGGATGATCAATCCCTGCGGAGGATCGATGTAGCCAAGGTCCTGCGCAATCTCGGTCGAGTTGTCCATCGACCGGCCGATCAGCGCGACCTTGCGGCCGTGCTTATGGGCAAGGTCCATGGCCAGCTTAATGCGGTGAATGGAGGACGAAAAGCACGAGAAGAACAAGCGCCGCTCGGTCCGCGCAAAGATCTCGTCGAGCCGGGGTTTGACGGCCAATTCGCCGGGTGTGTAGCCAGGACGGTCGCAGTTGGTGGAATCCTGCAGTAGTAGCAGAACGCCTTCCTTGCCCAGTTGCGCAAAGCTGTGCAGGTCGAAGGGCTTGCCGTCAGGGGATGCCAGATCGATCTTGAAATCGCCGGTGTGCACGATGGTGCCGACGGGGGTGCGAATGGCGAGAGCGACGCAGTCCACCAGCGAGTGGGTCACGCGAATGGGTGAGATCTTGAACGGCCCCAGGTCAAAGCTCTCGCCCGGCAGCATCTCGATCAGGTCTGCGTCGTCCAGTAGCTTGTGTTCTTCCAGCTTGCCTTCCACATAGGTCAGCGTGAATTCTGTGCCGTACACAGGCACGTTCAGCTGCGACAGGATGCGGGGCAGGCCGCCAATGTGGTCTTCGTGACCGTGTGTCAGCAGGATGCCCCGTACCATCTCGCGGTTCTCGAGTAGGTAGGTGATATCCGGGACGACAATGTCGACGCCCAGCAGGTCGTCCTCGGGAAACATTAGGCCCGCATCGATGACAATGATGTCATCTTTCCATCGAACGGCCATGCAGTTCATGCCGAACTCGCCCAGGCCGCCGAGCGGTATTACCTTCAACGTATCAGTATTCATTCAATCATCATGCTAGCAGTGTTAGGCTTCCGCGCTGTCAGCCAATGTACGAACTTCGGCACTACGCATTTTGCGAGACATGCGGCCAGCCCGTGCTCCCATGACGCTCTTCCAGGGCGCGATGAGCAGGAAGGTCAGGCAAGATGCCCCGGCGTAGCCGGACGGCAGAGTGACTGCCAGCAGGGCGACAAGCAGGCCAATGCAGCCGGTTCCAGCCTCTTCCACAATGAAGCTTTTGGTCAGGAAGCACTCGAGGGGGCTGAGTTCAAGCTTCTTCCGCTGTCGATATCCGTTGGCGTAAAGCGCAGAAAACAGGAAATACAGCGAGGATAGTCCGGCGGAGAACAGCAACACGACCTCCGTCATGTCTCTGCGACTATCCAGCGAACCCGCCATGCCAAACGCGGATAGAAAAAGAAATTTCAATGGATAGACATAGAACAGAACGACAAATAACAGCACGCCGTTGATCCAGACCGTTCCTGAATCGTGCGTGCCGAATCGCCTGAAGTATGTAAAGTGCCCGTACCAGATAAGCATTAACAGCAGGAAACTTATGCCGAACGGCAGGAACGCGCTCCACAGGTGGTGCAGTTCTTCAAAGCTCTTGGGTACTTCAAGCGAGACGACCAGCAGCGTTAGCGCAAAACCAAAGACGACGTCAGAGAAGCCATCAAGCCGAGAAAAGCCAAGACCGCGCAGACGGAAGCCGTCGCTGTCGAACTCTTCGTGTTCGTGGTTTAGCAGGGTTCGCAACATCGTTCCCCGATTATCGCAGGCGGCTTCGGACCCGCGGTTACTGCGCTGCTGCACCTGTACTGTCGATGATGGGACCGCTGTTCACCGGAATAAAGTCGTTCAGCGTCATCGCATTGCCCAGCTTGGTAAGGTCATCCTGGTTCCAGCGAGGATCGTCGTCTGCCACCACCAGGCCGCTGATGCCGTTGTCGGCCAATACCAGACCGTAGTTCTTCAGGGTGGTGACGATGGTCTGGTTCATGGCCGAGTAGCTTGACGCGTCGAAGTCTGGCCGCAAGCGCAGGCGCATGCCCATGTATGCGGTCGAACCCCAGTTTTGGCCAGCGGCATGTGACGCAGGCAGCGTGAAAGGACCACCGTTGGAATTGTTCCTCGACATGGAAATCGTGAATCGAAGGGCATGGTTCACCGGGCCGGTCGAAGCTTCGCTGTAACGCAGCAGCAACGGCAGAATGGGCAAACCGGCGGCATCAGCCGAGTTCTGTCCGGGCATGCCATGTTCGTTCTTCCTGGTGTTCCAGCGGCGATATGCGTCCGCGCTGTATTGGCCGCCATTGATCTTTGTGGCAAACACCTCATGAAGCATTCCTGTAGCCGTGTCATAGATGATGCAGTGCCGATCCCCATTGGGATCAGCCTCGCCCTCAAGCCTGCATCCCCTGGCAGGCACCTTCGACGCGTCATCGCTGCCCCAGTTGGTCATGATCTTAATCGGCAGGATAATGTCCGGTGTCTTATGCGTGTCCACCACCGTGACCGGCATGGTGGTATTGAACTGCAGGTGGTTGCGGCCAAATGTCTGGTAAAAAACCTCGGCAATCGGTTTGGGCGTGTAAGGATTGCCAGACTTGAGCATGCGCGTATCCATAGGCAGGTTTGCGATGGGCTGGTTCAGCGGGTATGCCGCCGTCATCATCACACGCGGCAACTGCTCTTCTGCCAGGATTGCCGCAGGGACGGTCTGCGCGGTCACTGCCAAGGATGTCAGGCTGGCAAGGCTGCCCGCACCAAAGATCACTCCGTGTAGTCGTTTCATCTTTTCTTTCCCCTGTACCCTTTGACTGTACTGCTTGAGTCTTCGGGCAGGATGAATCGTGTGGAGCGCCAGCGCAGCGACAAGGAGCAGGAGTATCAGAACGGATATTCGGGCTGACATGGGCCACTTTGTCTCTGCTGCAATGCTGGACACGTTGGATTCCTTTAGTGTTCACGCGGCAGCTCTGAGAGCCGCTCGCAGGCAAGTTTGAGGCTAGCGCAGCAGATCTTCGAGCGCCAGGGACAGCTCTGTCTTCTCATCGCGGTATTTCACAATGATCGGCGTGTACAGACTGAGACCTTCAGCCCCGGGTTTGCTGATGGCACGGGAGCCAGGAACCACGACGGCACCCGCAGGAATGATAAGTGGGGCATCAGCGGTGGCCCGAATTGTGGTGCCGTTAACCACGTCATACACCGGTGTTCCACGTGTCAGGATTGTGCCTGCCGCCAGTACAGCCTTGCTGCGAACCACCGTGCCTTCATACACGCCGGTGTTTCCCCCAACCAGCACATCATCTTCAATGATGACGGGTGTCGCATTCACGGGTTCAAGCACGCCACCGATCTGGGCAGCTGCGGACAGGTGCACCCGCTTGCCGATCTGCGCGCATGAACCGACCAGCGCGTGCGAGTCGACCATTGTGCCCTCGTCCACATACGCGCCTACGTTCACGTACATGGGTGGCATGCACACCACGCCCTTTGCCAGGTAGGCACCGGCGCGCACGCTGGAGCCGCCGGGCACAATGCGGATCCCCTGTTCCGGCGTGAAGATGCGCGCAGGATAGGTGTGTTTGTCCACGTAGGCACCGGAGTCCATATCCACCAGGCTGCCCAGGCGGAAACCCAGCAGGATGCCGCGCTTCACCCAGGCGTTGACTTTCCAGCCGAGCGATGTTGTCGTGTCCGGCTCTGCGGAGCGTAGTGCGCCACTTTCAAGTGCGTCGCGCAATTCGTTGAAAGCGTCTACGGAGTTGCGTTCCGCTACGGCAGCGGCACCCAGCGAGAAGGCATGCTCGATGCGTTGTTCCAGATCCTCAAAGGCCATCTCTGAAGTCTACCAAGTGGATGTGGAGCACGTACTCGCGGCATCGAACGAGTGCATGGCAGCAACCAGCAAAGGTCCTTATGCGGTGACTCCGGATGGCCGCTACTTCGTCGTGCGCGGTCGGTTGTGGCGTTGTTCCAATCCATCCCTGCTGGAGGACGAACGCAAACGCCTCACGCGCGAGTTGATGCATGCACGCAGCGCAAAGGGCACGGCCATGCGGGCGGACGACGCTGCATCCAGAGAAGCCGCAAGGCTGCGTGTGGATGCTGCCAAGCAGGCGCTCGGTGAGCGTGGCGAAGTGTGGTGGACGGATGGTGCACCGGACTACAACCGCCACATGGCAAAGAACACACCCTACGCAGAATGGTTCGCTGCGTTACCAAACAACATGGATCAGGACTGAAGCGGAATACCGCAGGCCTGTGCCGCCTCGCGCAGTTTTACGCGTGTGGCATCGATAACCGGGATCATGGGCAGCCGCAAGGTGTCATCTTCGAGTGCGCCCATCATGGCCAGGACTGCCTTCACGGGTGCGGGGTTGGGCTCGATGAAGAGAGTCTTCATCAGTCCGTGCAATGCTCGTGCATGTAGCCTCGCTGCGGCCTGGTCATGCTGCAACGCGGCACGCACTAACTGCGCAACCTGCACGGGCGCAACGTTAGAGGCGACGGAGATTAGACCCTTGCCGCCGGCGGCGATGATAGGCAGCGCAAGGTAATCGTCACCGGCGAACACGCTGAAGGTATCCGGCGTGTTCGCCAACAATTCGCCGATTTGTTGCAGGTTGCCACTCGATTCCTTGATGCCGATGACGTTGGGCAGTTCTGCGAGGCGTAGTACGGTGTCCGGCTCAAGGTTTGCTGCCGTTCGCCCGGGAATGTTGTACAGCAGCAGCGGCTTGCCCGTTGCTTCAGCAACGGCCTTGAAGTGCAGATACTGACCTTGCTGGCTGGGCTTGTTGTAGTACGGATTTGCCGACAGGATGCCGTAGATGCCGTCAATCTTCGCAAGCCGCACCGCGCGGCGAACGGCTTCCGAAGTGGAGTTGTGAGTGCAACCGGCAAGCACCGGCACACGATCCGCAGCAACGACAGTCACGGTGCAGACGACAGCGTCCGTCTCGTCTTCGCTCAGGGTGCTGGCCTCGCCGGTGGACCCACACGGCACCAGGAAGTCCGCACCACCAACAATCTGGGTTTCTACCAGTGCTTTTAGAGAAGGAAAGTCAATGTCGCCACTGGAGTGAAAGGGCGTGACAAGCGCAGTGCCAAGGCCGTGAAGAATCGCAGGTTCCATGCCGCGTTCGAGTGTATCGCGATCAAGCACTCGCCGTTGTCCGCTAAACCCACTCGCCCTGGCGCATCAGCGGTTCTTCCGCGCCATCGGCCTTCACGCCTTGCACGTC
>CAXUEW010000095.1:2497-10935 GCA_964250115.1 uncultured Terriglobus sp. | reverse complement strand
AGCTCAGACGCCTCTGACTTGTTGTTCTGGGTCGATCCATGGAGCCCGGACGGTCAGATTTCAGCGAGCCGCATCAGGCCATACACACGCGAACTGCGGCTGCATGCAGAGCGTGCCATCGTGTTGATCGCGGAAGCACGCGCGCAAGGAAATCTTCGCGAAGTAGATGCCCTGGATTCGATGGAACTGGGCGCGCGCCGCATGGACCTGATCGGCCTCAAGTTTCAGTTGACCGACGAAATCGCAATCAGCTATGCGAAGGCCTACGCTCTCCAGGGCAATAAGGACAAGGACAGCCGCGCCGAAGTGTCGCGCAACCTGATCGACATCAACGCCGTCAACGGCAGGCTGCAGGACCTGCGGAACAACTATTCACTGCTGCGCGATTTGTATGAGCAGGCATGGCTGAAGAGCTATCGGCCCTATTGGCTGCAAAACAACCTGCAGCGATACGACTTCACCATCCAACTGTGGCTAGGCCGCATCGACAAGGTGCGTTCCGCGCAGCGGCAGTGGGACCGCTCACAATCCATACCTCCCGCAGCCGACCTTGGCATCCCACCGGTACCATCTTCTGCCGGAGGCGTTCAATGAGCCGCGAAGTACGTGCCATTGCCGCAAAGGCCCTCATCACCGCGGATGGTGTTATAGAGCACCCGCTCATCCTGGTGCAAGACGGCATGGTGGCGCGCCTCTCATCCCTACAGCAGGGTGAGATGCCACAAGGTGCGTTGCACCTGCCGGAAAGCATGCTCTCTTCGGGCTTCTTTGACGTGCACGTGCATGGCGCGGGTGGACGCGACGTCATGGAGGGCTCACCTGAGGCAATCCATACAGTAGCTCGCATGCTGGGAAAACATGGCACATCGCGCCTGCTTGCAACGACCGTTACAGCTTCCGTGGAACACACCCTGCGAGCACTCGAAAGCATCGTTGAAGTCATGCACGCTCCATCGCCGGACGATTGTGCACAGGTCATTGGGATTCACCTCGAAGGCCCGTTTCTCTCGCATGCGAAGCGAGGCGTACATTCGCCAGCTCAACTGCAGGAACCTTCCATCGCGTTGTTTGATCGCTTTCAACAGGCGGCCGGCGGGAACATACGCCTGATGACCATTGCGCCGGAATTGCCGGGCGCGCTTCAGTTGATTGCACACGCGACAGCGCAGGGTGTCCGCGTCAGCCTGGGGCATAGCGATGCGGTTGCGACCGAAGCGCGCGCGGGCATCGCAGCGGGTGCAGTCAGCACAACGCACACCTTCAACGCGATGCGCGGTCTGACGCAACGTGAACCGGGCATGCTGGGCGTGGTACTTGACGCAGAGGATCTGTATGCCGAACTGATCTGCGACGGCGTACATACGACACATGAAGCTGTCCGACTGTGGCTCAAAATGAAGGGCAGCGAACGGGCCCTTCTGATCACCGACGGCATGGCCGCCACCGGGATGTCGGATGGCGAGTACATGCTTGGCGAATTGAAAGCGCAGGTGAAGGACGGCGTCGCCATGCACGAGGGAGCGCTGGCGGGCAGCGTGCTAACCATGGACCGAGCGGTGGCGAATGTGCAGGCGTTCACGGGCTGTTCGCTAGCGGACGCGGTACGCATGGCGTCACGCAACCCCTCGGCCATGATGGGTGAACCGGCGCAGACTGCTGACTTCAACATCTTCGACGAACACGGTCAACGAACCGGAATGATCCTGCGTGGGCAGTTGCTGGACACGTAATCTGCTCTGAAACGCATGGCGTCAGGCATTGCGCAGGTCCGATACACTCGCTGGTATGCCGCATCGGCTTCATGCCTTCGACCTTGCCTTAATCGCCGTGTACCTGCTGGGTATCACGCTGTTTGGACTGCGCTTCCGCAAGAACAGCGATACTTCACTGTCGTCGTATTTTCTCGCCGCGCGCAGCGTTCCATGGTGGGCCATTGCGCTGTCCATTGTGTCGGCTGAGACCAGCACGCTCACCATCATCAGCGTGCCGGGCATCGCTTTCGGAGGTGACTTCACTTTTCTGCAGTTGGTCTTCGGTTACATGGTTGGCCGGCTGCTGATCTGCGTGCTGTTCCTGCCGCGCTACTTCGAAGGCGAACTCTTCACCGCATACCAGTTGATCGACAGGCGGTTTGGCCCAACCCTGCACAAAGTCACCGCTGGGCTTTTCCTGCTGACGCGCGCGGCAGCGGAAGGTGTTCGCGTCTATGCAGTCTCCATTGTGGTGGGAATCGCGATCGGCACGAACGACGTCATCAGCATCGTGATCATCAGTCTGCTGACCCTGCTCTACACGTTTGAGGGCGGCATGGCCGCCGTGATCTGGACCGACGTGGTGCAGATGGGCCTTTACGTAGCCGGAACGATTGTGGCGCTGTTTACGCTGGGCGCAAAGATCGACGGCGGATGGGCCACGGTGCACACCATTACAGCGGCAGCGGGCAAGCTGCAGGTCTTCAACTTCACTACCGATCTGACGTCTGCCTATACCTTCTGGGCAGGCCTGCTGGGCGGTGCGTTCCTAACGATGGCATCGCACGGCACGGACCAGCTAATGGTGCAGCGCCTTCTGGCGGCGAAGAACCTTCGCGACTCACGCGTGGCGCTGCTTGCCAGCGGCGGCGTGGTTCTGCTGCAGTTCACGCTGTTCCTCATTATTGGAGCAGGACTGTTTGTTTTCTACGGGCAGCATCCCGCGGCGCTTACCGTGCAGGGTTCTGACCGGCTGTTCCCAGCTTTCATCGTGCAGCAGATGCCTGTTGGTATCGCAGGCCTGCTGATCGCGGCTATTCTTGCGGCAGCCATGTCGAACTTGTCCGCCGCTCTGAATTCCCTGTCATCGACCACCATCGTCGACTTTTACCTGCGCCTGCGGCCTGCTGCTACGGACAAGCAGCGCAACCTGCTCTCGCGCGTAGCGACGATAGCATGGGCAGTCATACTGGTCGGCATCGCGATTTACGCCGTGAACGTCGGCGGAAAAGGTCATGTGGTGGAAATGGGTCTATCGATTGCATCGGTCGCATATGGCGCGTTGCTGGGGGTATTTCTGCTGGGTACGCTGACACGTTACGCAACGCAAACCGGAGCGATTCTTGGCATGGTCGTTGGCTTCGCGTTGAACCTTGCAATGTATCTTCCGAAGATCCTGCCTGTGCCATCGCTGCACATCGGCGGCTTCGATCTGTCGAAGATCGCATTCACCTGGTACGTGCTCATCGGCGCGGTGGTCACGTTCGCAGTAGGCTCACTGGGCAGCATGCTTGACCCAGCACGTCGGCGGAAAAGCGTAATCGCCATGGTTCTTCTGGTAGCTCTTGCTTGTGCCGGATCGGCAGGTGCGCAGGCATACGACTTCAATCCAATCGACAGCATCATGCAGGACGCACTTGCCCAAAAGCAGCTACCGGGTGGTGTCGTCGTCGTCGGCAGTGGAGGCCACGTGGTGTATCATCGCGCATTCGGCAATCGTGCGGAAGACCCTGCCGTTGAAGCCATGACGGAAGACACCATCTTCGACATGGCGTCGCTGTCCAAGTGCATCTCTACCTCTATCGCCATCATGCAGATGTATGAAGCAGGCAAACTGCAGTTCGACGATCCCGTGGTCAAGTACCTGCCAGAGTTTGCCGCCAACGGCAAAGACAAGATCACCGTGCGGCAGTTGCTCACGCACTACTCCGGCCTGGCACCAGATGTCTCGCTCACCGATGCGTGGAGCGGCAAGGCTGAGGGTGTGCGCCGCGCGATGCAGTCCGTTCCTGCCGGGCCGCCCGGCGTGAAGTTCGTCTACTCCGACATCAATTTCATCACGCTCGGAGCGATCGTCGAAAAGCTCTCAGGCGAGCCACTGGATGTGTATGCAACGAAGCACATCTTTGCACCGCTGGGTATGGCACATACCTCGTATCTGACACCGCATTGCTCGATCTTGTGGAATGATCCCAACCCGAACCGTCCGCCTGGCGGACGTGACTGCAACAAGCTAAATCCCTCGAAGGCTGACCTTCAGCTTGTCGCACCCACGGCACATAACGACGACAAGCCCATGGCAGACGACCGCATGCTGCGCGGCGAGGTGCACGACCCCACGACGCGCCGCATGGGCGGCGTCGCAGGTCACGCTGGAGTCTTCTCAACGGCGCAGGACACCGCGCTGTTTGCGCAGGCTCTGCTGGACAAGCTAGCAGGCAGACCGAGCACATTCCCTCTGAAGCAGGCCACGCTGGAACTGATGTGCCGGCCAGAGCAGCCGGTCGGCGCGAAGGCATTGCGAGGCTTTGGGTGGGATATCGACTCACCCTTCTCACGCCCACGCGGCGAACTCTATCCCGTCGGCAGCTTCGGCCACACCGGATTCACCGGTACATCCATCTGGATGGATCCGCGCAGCGACAGCTACGTCATTCTGCTGGCCAACGCGGTGCACCCGCGCGGCGGAAAGCCCATCACACCTTTGCGTGGGAAGGTGGCTACCGCGGCGGCACGATCTTTGGGCCTGGAAAGCGCACCCAAAGGGCTTGCCACGCTTACGGGCATCGACGTTCTCGAGTCCACAAACTTCCGTGCATTGTTGGCCCTTCCCGCAAAAGACGCAGCGCACATTCGGTTAGGATTGCTAACCAACCAGACAGGATTGGACAGCGAGGGCCGACGGACGATCGATGTGCTTGCGGCGCAGAAAGGAAAATCTGGCATCGATTTGACGACGCTCTTTTCGCCGGAACACGGCATCCTTGGTGCGGAGGACAAGTCCGGCATTGGTAATTCAGTCGACAGCCGAACGGGTCTGCCCGTCGTCTCGCTGTACGGCAGCAAGCTGGAAGACCGCAGACCGAAGGCGGAGGACCTGCAGAAGCTGGACGCGGTGCTCATCGATCTGCAGGATGTGGGTGCCCGCTTCTATACCTACGAATCAGCGATGGGCTACTTCCTCGAAGCGGCCGCAAAGACCGGCACGCCCATCGTTGTGCTGGACCGGCCTGCCATGGACAGTGGCGTAAATGTCAGCGGCCCGGTCAGTGACGCCGGCACCGAAGCCTACATCAGCTACATGCAGGAACCCTTTGCGCTGGGCCTGACCATGGGCGAACTGGCTGGGTTCTTCAATGGCGAAAAACACCTGGGCGCACGGCTGACCGTGGTACCCATGCAGAACTGGCAGCGCGGCCTTTGGTACGACCAAACCGGTTTGCCGTGGGTGAATCCATCACCCAATCTGCAGAGCCTCTCCGCAGCCACCCTGTACACGGGCACTGCGTTCGCAGAGTTCACAAACCTGTCTGTCGGGCGCGGGACGGATCATGCCTTTGAGCAGGTCGGCGCGCCCTTCATCGCAACGGACGCGGAAGCACAAAAGCTGGCGGATACGCTCTCGGCACGCAAGATGACCGGCGTCACCTTTGCTCCTGTAACCTTCACCCCTGCAAAACCATACCCATACGCCGGACAGACCATCCACGGCATCCGCATGTCAACAACCGATCGCCAGCGACTGGACGCGCCAGCCATGGGTGCGGAACTGCTTGCCGCTGTACACAAGCAATTTCCGGCAGAGTTCCAGATGACGCGAGCGATGACACTCGTGAAGAATGCCGCAACGATGAAAGGTTTGACCGATGGCGTTGATGCGCACGACATCGTTGCAGCATGGGAACCGGCACTCAGCGACTTCCGCGCACGGCGCGAGAAGTACCTGCTGTACGGCTACTTACCTTCGACCGAGATTTCGGAATCAGTGATCCCCGCGAAGCGGGAGCGCTGAACATTTTTATATAGATGACGAAGAGCAGCAAAGCAGATCCCTCCGCTTAGCTACGGGATGACAAAGTCATCGAAGGGATGCAGATAGAAAGACATGCGAAACAGCGGCGGCTATCTCCGAACTATGCGGAGCGACCCACTGCATGCTCGATGAGTTGCAGCGCCATTGAGTTCTCTTGAGCAGGCTGCAGCATCGGCTGCATGGCACGGCCCACCAGCACCAACAGCGGCGCAGCACCGGGAACAACGTCACCGAAGGTAGACAGTATCGCAACACTTGCCTGCTGCCTGGGCGTCGCCGCGCAGGAGATCGCAACGCATGGCATGTCCTCTGCCACACCCGCTGCTCGTAAGTCTTTCACGATGGCAGACAAGTCACGTCCGGGCATGTAGATGGCCAGCGTCGCGTCTTCGGGCAGCGTTCCCTGCCACACCGGCAGGATGTCGCCGCTGCTCTTATCCTCGGCATGCTTACCGGTGATCAGGATCAGTTTCGACGCGGATCGCCGGTCGGTCAGCGGCAGTTGAAGCACGGCACCCGCAGCGAACACAGCGGACACACCCGGCACCACCTCCGCCGGAATGCCTGCTTCGCGGAGCGCATTCAGTTCTTCTGCAGCGCGGCCAAAAACCATTGGGTCGCCAGACTTCAATCGCACCACGCTTAGGTTGCGGCGCGCGGAATCAATCATCAACTCGTGAATACCTGCCTGCGTAATGCGTGGCCTGCCGCAGCGTTTTCCTACGCTTGTCACCAGGGCGTGCGGGCTGCACAGGCGCACGATTGCATCCGGTACCAGATCATCATGCAGAACGACGCCCGCAGTCGCAAGAAGACGCGCAGCGCGCACCGTCAGTAGGTCAGGGTCACCCGGGCCTGCACCGACAAGGTAGACAGTCCCCTTCACCGCACCGCCCTTGGCTGGCGTGCTCAGGCGACCGGCTCCGGTGTCGTTTCGCCCAGCTTCAGTATGGGGTTGCGCTCAGGGTAGTGCTGCCGTGCATGCGCACGCGCCATCTCGCGTGAGGGACACGCTTCCGCGCCGCAGACATCGCGCTGGGCTAACTGGTGCAGCAGCATTTTGCGCGTTTCGCCGAGTGGTTCCATGCCCAGCACTTCGCGGCGCAGGCGGCCCAGTTCCGTGAGCCACGGGCCTATGTCGCGCGGCAACTGTTCATTAAGTTCCTTACGCAATTGCTGCGCAAGCGCGGGGCTCTCGCCCGCGGTTGAGATTGCGATCAGAAGATCGCCGCGCTTCACGATCGATGGGAAGTAGTAGTCGCAGTAAGGCGGATCATCGACTGCGTTCACCATGATGTTGCGGCGCTCTGCCCCTGCAAAGACGGCACGATTCACCTCTGGAACATCGGTGCCTGCGACCACGAGAAAATTGCCTTCGATGTCTGTATCCACAAACTCACGGACATGCAGGTGTATTTCGCCATTGTCTGCGAGCTGCTGCACACGCTTCGACACCCGCGTGGCCACGACTGTAACGTCAGCATCCGCATCGTGCAAGCTTTCGATCTTCGATTCTGCAATGTTGCCCGCGCCCACCACAAGGCAGCGCCGTCCGGTCAGTTTCAGGTAGATGGGAAAGAGACTCACTGTAAGGTTCCTTAACTACATGTCAGCCGGAGGTCGGCCAGACGGTTTATCGCGCTCTACGGGTGCAACGATAGCCCCGGCAAGTTGGCCGCGCAGTTCCTCATCGGTGTGCCGCGCAAAGTACTGCCGCAGGTTCTCTTCCGGCGACCGCTGTTTCAGATAGGTGCCCAGCAGCCGCTCCATGGCTACTGGCACCTCGGTTGCTGGTACGCGATACCCCACTGCCCGCGCAAAACCGGCGTGCTTGCCCAGCGCGCCGCCCAGGCAGAAGTAGTAGGCATCCACCATCTGCCCTTCGTGCTTGATCTTCTTACCCTCAAGCCCGATGTCCGCGATCCAAGCCTGCCCGCAGTTATTGGGGCAGCCGGTCACATTGATGCGCAACTGCTGGTCGAATTCGGGCAGGCGGTCGTCCATCTCCTCGGTAAGCCAGCGAGCAAAGCCCTTGGTCTCAGCAATGGCCAGCTTGCAGAACTCCGTGCCGGTGCAGGCCACAGTGCCGCGCCAGAAGTTGGTCGCCTCCACGTGCAGGCCCAGCGCGTTGATACGTGCGACGACCTCCTGCACCTGCGCATTCGGTATGTCGATCAGCATGATGTTCTGCTGAATGGTGCAGCGGATAGAGCCGGAGCCAAACTCATCTGCGAGATCTGCCAGTGAGGCGAGTTGCGTCGCATTCATGCGGCCACGCGTCACCGAGATGCCGATGGACGAAAGTCCGTCCTGTTGCTGCGGCATCAAGCCCATGTGGTCGCGATACAGATCGTCCGGCATGATCTCATCCGGAGCAGGATCAAATGTATAACCGAGGCGGCGTTGCAGATCCGCGAGGAAACTCTCCGCCGTCCAGCCGTCCTTCATGAACATGAACTTCATGCGCGCATGCGTGCGGCTCTCGCGCAATGATCCGGTCTGGTCGCGGAAGATGCGTGCGATCTCATAGCAGACCTCCTCGGCTTGATCCTGCTTCACAAACGCATTCAGCCGAATGGCCAGATGCGGGTCCTTCGAGAGGCCGCCGCCCACGCGTATGCTGTAACCCACCTCGCGTTCGCCGTCGACATCAC
>CAXUEW010000095.1:0-2487 GCA_964250115.1 uncultured Terriglobus sp. | reverse complement strand
CACGTGCGATCGCAGTCAGGCCGATGTCGTTGATCTCCGGGTACGAGCACCAGTCGGGGCAGCCGCTGATCATGATTTTGAACTTGCGCGGCAGGTTGACGAAGTCAGGATTGGCGGTGAGGTGTGCAGCCACCCGCGCCGCAAGCGGCGACGCATCCAGCAATTCGTGCTTCAGCCGTCCCGCCAGCGGGCAGCCGGTCACATTACGCACCACGTCGCCGCACGCGCCCTTGGGCGACAGACCGACACGCTCCAGCGCTTCCACGACAAGCGGCAATGACTGGATGGTCAACCAGTGAAACTGAATGTTCTGCCGCGTGGTCACGTCCGCAAGATCGCGTCCATAGTCGCGTGCGATGTCTGCGATCACGCGCGTCTGCTCGCTGGTCAGGATGCCGTTCGGCACGCCGACGCGCATCATGAAGTACTCGGTCGCCTTACCTTCGCCGCCCACGCCGCCCACGGCTCCCACGCCGTCGCCCTGCGTGTAAATGCCCCACCATTTGAAGTACACACCGGCCCAGTCGGGCAGCACGGCTTCGCGGCCTTCGCGCGCAAACTGCCGGACCTCTTCCCACGCGGCCCAAGGATTTTTCTCCAGCTTCAGGCGCTCGACCTTTTGAGCCTTGGTCTCTTTTTTGACGGGCGTTGCTGCCGCCACTGGAACGGGTGTCACAATGTGCGCCGCGTTTGTTTCCACGCCGGTGTTCTCTACATCTGCCATGCTTTTCTTTACTCCGCTGCTTTACTCTGCTGCCAGTTGGGGCTGATCGGTCGCAGCCTGCACAAAGGTATGCCGAACGTCCGCGCCACGCACCCAGAAGATGACATCCTCTGCAATGTTGGTCGCGTGATCGGCGCTGCGTTCCAGGTTTCGCGCCACGATGATGGAGTTCAGCGCGTTCTCAGTAACTTCCGGCCGCCGCGTCATTTCCTTACGCAATGCATCCTGTGCTTCTCGATTCATGCGATCGATCTCGTCATCCATTTCGAGCACGTGCTCGGCCAGATCAGCATCGCCATCCAGCAGCGAGCGGATCGCGAGTTGGATCATTTTGACAGCAATTTCGCCCATGCCCGCGATGTCTCCGGGCAATGCCTCTGGACCGTCAAAGCCGCCCACCGAGTGCAGCTCGCCACACCGCCTGACGATGGCTGCAGCCTGGTCGCCCACACGTTCCAGGTCGCCATTGATCTTGATTACGGCGAGCAGAAATCGGAGATCGATCGCCATGGGCTGTTCCTTGGCCAGCAGCTCATACGCCATCTCGTCCACTGCGCGATCCGCCGCATTGATGGCGGCTTCAATGTCGTCTACATGGTGGCACAGGCCCATATCCCGCTGCAGGTACGCTTCAACCGCAAGCTCCAGCGCCTGCTGCGAGAGTGACGCCATAGCGAGCAGCTTGTCCTTCAACGCCGCGAGCTGTTGCTGAAAATTGATGCGAGGCACGGTCGGGGTCCTGTCGCTATTCTCCTAGAAAATGACACATAAGGCGAATCGCGAGCAGCGGTGGAGAAGACGGTAATCAGTCGACAGTCGTCATCTGCCGCCCCTTGGCGTCTTTTCCAAGGTAGGCTAGCAAAGCGACCAGTAAGGCCACCACAGCGATGGTCCCAGCCATCACCATCTGCAACGATCCTCCAAACGACCGGCGCGCGATGACGGTCTGAAACTTCGCGTTCCGCGACGACAGCAGATTGCCCAACTGATACGCAAAACCTGGGAACGTGGCGCGCACTGCGGCAGGCGATAGTTCGTTCAGGTGCGCCGGAATGATACCCCACGCGCCTTGCACCATGAACTGCATCAGGAAGCCACCAAGCGCAACCAGTGGCAGCCAATGCGTGAAGGCCCACAGCGGAATCATGGGAATTGAGAGCAGCGCAGCGATGATGATGCCCTTGCGGCGGCCAATCTTCTCAGACCATGTGCCGAAAGTGATTCCACCAATCAGACCGCCGATATTTGCGATTACGGCAATGGTACCCACATGCGCCGGATCGAAGTGCTTGCCCTTCTGCAGAAAGGTCGGGTAAAGGTCCTGCGATCCATGGCTGAAGGATGTGAACGCAAACATCATCACGACCAGCAGCAGAAACGATCCCAGGTACTTCGCCACGTCAGCCCGGCCAAGCCGTGGCCTTACCGCCTGCGCCTGACCCGCCTGCCAGACAGGAGATTCATCCACGCCCGAACGGATGTAGAAGACCAGCAGCGAAGGCAGGGCACCGATGAAAAACATCACCCGCCAGTTGGTCAGCAATCCGCTGCCGTGAAGGTGCGGAAAGACCACACCGTAAACCAGTGCAGCCAGCAAATTCCCGACTACGTAGCCCTCCTGCAGCAGCCCCGAGAAGAATCCACGGCCTTTCTCCGGTAGGGTTTCGAACGCGAGCGCCGCACCCACGCCCCACTCGCCACCCATGGCAATGCCGAACAGCGCTCGAAAGACCAACAGCCAACCGAGCGTCGGGGCGAAACCG
>CAXUEW010000094.1:0-11033 GCA_964250115.1 uncultured Terriglobus sp. | reverse complement strand
CGTCGGCGTCGTCCAGCAGAGGCGGCGAAAACAGTGCAGCCGCGTAGACAGCCATCCAGAGCAAGGTAAGCAATAACAGGTGCCGGTGGAGCGCGTCCCTTTCAACGACCATGCCGCGGTGTTTCTTCACAGATTGATTGTAGGATGTGCGGCTCCGAACCACCCTTAGCTCCATACCCAGGGTGTATCGACATGTGGCTTTCGGAAGCCACTGTATCTATGACTTCTTTCCAATCTGCATCCGAAAATGTCGATACGCACTAGAGCTAACGAAGCATTCGGGCGGCCCTGTGGTCTGTGGTCGTGTAGAGTGCAGAAGATTGCCGCGTCAACTTCACCGGACTGCGCGTCATCTGGAGAACCGTATGCCTACCTTTGCTGCCATTGACATCGGTTCCAACTCCTGCCGGCTTGCCATCGCGTCGGTCGAGCAGCACAAGCTGAAGGTTCTGCACGAAGACCGCGAGGTGGTGCGTCTGGGCGAAAGCGTCTTCCAGACCGGCGACATTTCACCGGACGCCATGGCCAACACCATTCGGGCGTTGAAGCGCTTTCAAAAGGCGGTGCAATCGCAGGTGGTGGATGTTGTCCGGGTGGTGGCTACGTCGGCCATGCGCGACGCGCGCAACGCCGCCGCATTCATCGCCTGGGTCAAGTCCGCCACGGGCTGGACGGTCGAGGTGATCTCCGGCCTTGAAGAAGGCCGCCTGATTCATCTCGGTGTCGTCACGCATGAGCCCGGTGCCCGCGGCCGCTGCGTGCTGATCGACCTTGGCGGCGGATCGTGCGAGATCACCCTGTCGGACGAGGGCCGAATCCGCGAGATGGTGTCGCTGCCGCTTGGCTCCGTTCGCCTGCAGCAGGAGTTCCTGCATAGCGACCCGCCAACTGAGGAGCAGCAGCGCCAACTGCACACCTACATTGACCGCGAACTACGTAAGCTGGAACGCAAAATGGGTAAACCGGCTGTGCCTCTGGTCATCGCCACCTCCGGCGCGGCAGCGGCCATTGCAGAGGCAAGCCAGTCACCGGCTATCGCGAAACGGGGTCCAGCGAAGTCCGCGGCTGCAAAGAAAGGCGTTGCTGTGAAGCGTGCCGCGCCCGCAGCCCCGCTAGAGACTGACACCGCCGCGGTGCGTGCGCTTGCCCGGCGCCTGGTCAAGATGAAGAACAGCGAACGCGTGCTGGTGCCGGGCATCGGACCCAAGCGCAGCGAGATCATCATCGGCGGTGCATTTGTGTACGCCGAGATTCTGGAGCGGCTGCAGTTGAAGGGCTTTCGCTACTCCCCACTGGGGCTGCGCGACGGCATTCTGGCGCAGATGCTGTCAGACAGCGATCAGCGCGCGTCCGTGCACAAGGTGGTCGAACAGGAGCGCTGGAACGGCGTGCTCGAGGTCTGCCGCCGCTACAGCATCGATCTGAAGCGGGTCGAGCCCGTTCGCGCGGATGCCGTGCGGCTGTTCGATTCGCTGGAGCGCGTACACGGCCTGCCGCCGCAGTACCGTGAGTGGCTGGCGGCTGCCGCCATGATGAACGATGTGGGCAAGTTCATGAATCACCAGGGCCACCACCGGCACACGCAGTACATCATTGAAAACTCCGAGATCTTCGGATTTTCGCCGAGCGAACGGATCGCGGTAAGCGCGATCGCCCGCTACCTGGGCAAGAGCCGCCCGGACCCCATGGACCGGCCCATGCGCAGCATCCCAGTGGAGCATCAGGGAGACGTTCTGCGTTCCATCGTTCTGCTGCGCCTGGCTGTCGCGTTGAACCAGAATCGCGCGAGCGACGCGGTAACCGTTGAAGCGCGCGTTTTTCCAAAGCGTGTCGTGCTGGAACTGCATCCCGGCCGCGGTGGAGCGGACCTGGAGCGCTGGTCTCTGAACAAGGAAGCCGCTTACTTCCGGGAGATCTTTCGGCGCGACCTGGTAGTGGAAGTGGCGTAAAGTGTACGTACCACCCGGGGGTCCAGCATCCACTGCAGAGTGGCCGCCCCCCGCTCAAAGTTCAGCCGGGCGATGGTGCCCTTGCGCATGCGAACGGCTGCGGGCTTATTGGCTTTGGTCGTCTGAGCAGGTTGGATCAACATGCCGAAGAACTGCACCAGGTTCGGGCTGTGACCTACCACCAGCAGCGATTCGTGGCCCGCGCATTCCACCAGCAGCTTTTCAAACTGGGCGAAGTTGGCAGCGGGCGCAAGCGCATCCGACAGCAGGATTTTCTGCTCGTAACCGGTCTCCGTACCGACAAGAGACGCGGTCTGCAGGCTGCGCTTCAGAGGGCTTGAGACGACCAGATCGAAACTGACATTCATAGATGTGAGCGTGTTGCCCAGCAGCAGGCAGTCTCGCTTGCCGGCTTTGTCCAGCGGGCGCCTCAGATCCAGCAGCGGATTGCTGCGCCGCGTGCCGGCCGATCCGTGACGCATGAGGTAAAGATTCATCGCTAAGGCCATTCTAAGCCGCAGACGATGAATGCTTCACGAATCCGCAAGCGTCCAGATCTCGGAAAGCAGCAATCCAAGGAGAGAAGAGGCGTGCCGTACACGCCTAAAACCATGCCGATGGAAGGCTGCTGCGTGGTCGGGCAGTTGACGAATCCGCAGCCCCGTCAGCAGGCGAAACGCGGCATAAAGGATCCACACCAGCAATCGGCCAGGAAGGCGCATGAGGCCGGCCGGTATCTTGAATTCAGAGACCACCCAGCGTGCATCCCGCTTGAGAAGTGGCTTCACCTGCAACAGCAAGAAGTCGACGTCTCGCTCCGAGAGGCAGTCCAGGAAAAAATGTGTGGTCACCAGGTCAAAGCACCTGCCATCCACGGCGGGTACTCCCTGTGTCAGGTCCGCACAGTACACCGTCAGGCGGCTGTTCCCGCCTGCCGCTGCGCATCGACATTGTAGCGCAGCAAGCATCGCGGCGCTGCCATCCACAGCGTGTGCCTGTGCCAGGGGAGCAGCAGCTAACAGATGTGCCGCGAATCGACCGTCGCCGTCGCCCAGCAGAAGCGCCCTGCGCGTTCCGGCCAGATCGACCAGAAAGCGCAGGCGGCACCGCTCCATGGACCGGCCAAAAGTGAGGTATTCCATCCAGCGGTAGGGCGTCGCAAGCCGGTCAAATCCGCTCTTCATCGGAGCTTGAACAGGTTGAGCACTGGCCACACCACGATGGGGGTAAGCAGAGCCGCATCGGCCAGACCTCGCCGCGTGGTTCGAGCGAGATGCCTGCCTCTACGATCCAGCAGCAGCAGACACGCGGCGGCTGCCATAGCAGCAATCCCGACCGCAGCGGTGTGCCCGAGCGCGATGAGCGGCATTGCCAAACACACAGTAAGCGCTGCGCCCAAGGCAAAGTGTCTTCCAAGCCATGCCGTGCAGATATCCGTCGCACAGAGTGTCTGCTCCCAGCGGGCGATGGCGGTGCAGTTGAGCCAGCAAAGGCACCCAAACGCGAGTGCGGTAAGAAAGATCGTCTTGCCGCTTCTTGCCTGGCTTGCAAGCAGCGGCATGGTAACGGCAGCTGCAAAGAAGAGCGCGACCAGCGGTTCTTTTGAGAAGCGACGCAGTCTCAGCAGGTGGACCACGGCGAGGTAAAGAAACAGCGGCGCACTCAGCAGCAGCCAGCCCTGCCGCAAGGCATAGGGCAGGTGCGCTACCAGTAGTGCCAACAGCAACGAGACTGCCGCGCCGCCGGCCATGAACCCTCTGCGGTGCACCAGGTGAAAGCGGTGCCGCTCTTCAGCGATCTCCCCGGCAGTCGCGTCATGGATGCGATCCGCGGCGTACAGCAGCCACACGGCCAGGCCGAGTGCGAGGGGCACTGCGAAAGACAGGTCGAGCCGAAGCTGGTGCGCAAGAAAGGCGGTCCACACCGCTGCTACGCAAGGGGCATCCAGGCTCAGCAGATGCCAGAGTTCTAGAGGCGATCGCCTGACGGCCGAGTGTGTGCGCGTGAGTACGGCAGTGGCCACTGCGTTAGTTTACCGTTTCCGCAGGACAGCATTCTGCCACTTAAGCCCTCGGCTGACCCTCGGCTGACTGCGATAGTTGCTAAGTGATCTGGTTCGCAGCAGATGCGGCTTCTCGCCAGTTCGCCGGGTTCAGATCCGGAAAAAGCGCATCACGGAACTCCAGCGGAGCGAGCGTTCTTTCCACGGTCAATCCATCTTCGCTGCCTGCTATAAAACAGTGCCAGAGCGTCAGCACTGCGGCAAAGCTGTCCGCATGCTCGCTGAAACGGCGCTCGGCATAGTCGCGAGCCGCGCCGGTGGTGATCAGGGTAGGCCAGTCACTGGATTCCATGAGCAGAAGTTCGCGGCATAGCTGGCGCGCAATGCGTTCTCCAAGGCTTCCATCTTTCCAGGCTGGGTGTTGCGATGCGCTACGCACCTGCAATTGCGCGCCGTACATGCGACTCAGCAGAGGCCTCGTCTCGCCATTCAGCCAGACGCTACTATCGCCGCCTGCTCCCCAAGAACCCTCATGCATGCGCAGGGCACCCGCAGAGCCGTGCATTTGCAGGTAGTCCGCGCAGGTTATCGGCTGCACCCCATGTTCCCCGCTGGCCAGTACACGGGCAACATCCTCCAGGAACAGCATGCCCTCGTGCCACCAGTGACCGAACAACTCCAGGTCAAACGGTGCGCACAGAATAGGTGGCGCGTCATCTGTTGCTGCCGACGCGGACAGCGTTTCGGCCACCAGCGTCGCAAAGTGCCTCGCGTGCGTTCTGCTGCGCTCTCTGGCATGTTCCGGGTAATAGGGCTGCTTCTCTGCCATGCCCAGTTTTTCCCCTGTTACACGCCAGTAGCGATGGCCCCCGGGCCACCGCTTTTTGTAGAAGTCCAGATAGGCAAACTCTCCGGGGTATCCGAAGTCGGAACTCCACACCTGGAACGCAGACCGGGGATCCCGTGCAAATGCAGCCACGCTGCTCTTTCCAACCAGGTGGGGGCGATAAAGTGAATTGACATGTCCCTGCATCTCCGGGGCAGCGGATGAATGTACGGGATCACCATCCTCGACCAGATGGGAGTCGACAAAGGTAAACCGCAACCCTGCCTCAGAGAGAGCGCGTTCGACACCGATCCGTTCGGATGAACCGGGTTCGGACATGTCAGGATTCGAGTCTTCTGGCTTTACAGGGAAACGCCAGGAACCGGCCGGACGGTAGCCGCACTCCGGCAGCCAAACACCACGGGGCTGCTTTCCAAGATGCCGCAGGTGTGTAGCCACGGCGGTTTGGAACTGGGCCCGCAGGCTTTCATCCGTGCCAAGCAGTGGCGCGTATCCATGTGTCGCGGCGGACGTCAACAGGCTGATGGAGCCGCTCTGTTCCGCCTGCCTAAAACCTGCAACCAGATCGTAGCCAATTGACGGCAGGTCGTCGAGAGCCTCCTGGAAGACGGCTTCCCAGTGCCGTGCCAGTGACATGAGGTGGGTCTCGCCAGCCTGGCTGAAGAAAGCCGCGTCCTCGCGTGCAGAAACGATCTTCCGTTCGAGGTACTTCGGTAGTTCCGTACAGAAATCCGGGTGAGCCAACTGTTCCAGCAGCACGGGAGACAGGCTGACGTTGGCATGGAGGCGGATCCCGTCTGCCAGAAGACGCCGCACCATGCGCAGCAAAGGCAGGTAAGTCTCAGCGGCTGCTTCCAGCAGCCACTCCAGTCCATGCGGCCATGTGCCGTGATGGAGCACATAAGGCTGGTGCGCATGCAGGACGAGACTGAAAAAGCCCCTGCCTTGCTTCAATCCACTGTCCATGCTGGCTGCTCACTCCCAGGAACTTACCGCAAGTGTAGCCGGAACATGCACTTACACAAAGGTGTACGGCACCGTCAGCACGTCTCTCGCGACGCAGAAGATGGTAGCAGCCTGGATAGCGCTGCTACTCTTCGCGGCCTTAGTAGCGGTTCTGCAGCGATGGGTCGCCTTGGCCTCCGCCCGCATGGGTCGATGTTCTTACAGCGAGCGAGTTGGACGTGACAAAGCGAACCACCGTTTCGCTGGGGATCTGCACCTGTTCGCCACGTGTGACGCCGTTGATTGCGGCACCGGTACCGCCACCTGCGGCTGCACCAATGGCCGCCCCTTTGCCCCCGCCAAAGATGCCGCCCAGTACCGCGCCCGCTGCAGCTCCGACGCCGGTCTTCACGGCCGTGTTCTTGCCGCGTCCCTTGCCCTCCACGCTGTAGGGCTGCGTGGATACCGAAACGCGGTCGCCGTGCGCATTTACGCCGAGCAGTTCAATCGTCAGAAAGGATGAACCCTTGAAGTGCGCTGCCTCATGCACCTCAGACACCCGGCCGTTCACCGATGCGCCTCGCGGTATCAGCACCATGCCGTCGGCAATGATGTCGGTTGCTACAGCACCGGAAAAGGTGTCGCCCGGCTGTGCCGTGGCGCTGTCCAGCGTCTGCGTGATGCGCACGGGCAGTGTGCTGCCTGCGGGTAGAGTCACGACTCTGGCCACTGGCGTGGGCGGAGGTGGCGGCTCCGTGCGGACGGGAGGTGTATATACCGGAGAAGCCGGTGCAGGGCTGACTCTTGTTACAGGCGCAGGCACCGGCATTCTCGGTGCCACCTGCACGCGTTCACGCAGCGCAGGCGAGGGAAAAGATTGAGCCTGCGGCAACCTGGTGGTCGCGGTTGTACTGGCCGGAGCAGTGGCCGAGCTGACTGTCAGGTCGTTGATTACCTTCTTGACGCCTGCAATGCCTGCAGCGTCGTTCGCTGCGAGACTGCGGGCTGCGGCGTTGCTAACCGATCCTGTCAGCGTGACTACGCCGGCTTGGGCCATGACCTGTACCGGCTCCGTGTTCAACGCGCTGTCGGCTGCCAAACGCTGCTGGACCTGCGCGGTCAACGTAGGGTCATCCACTACGGGAGCAGTCTTGCAGCCTGCGACGCCCAGGATCAGCACCGCCGACACGGCGGCAGTGCTGATACAGCTTAGTTTTCTACCTGCCTGCGCCTTGGCTGCTTTGTATTGTCCGTTCATGTTCGTCACCTGTAAGACTGCCTGGCAGCCATGGATCTTCAGTACACGGGTAAGACGTTTCGAAGACTCTCCCGGTTTTACTGGTCAGTCTTTATCCTGGTGCTTGCTGCTCTTTCAAGGTTGCGGCAACCAGACGTGCGTGTGTCGCATCCGTTGGACTGATTCGCAGGGTTCGATTCTGGGTCTGCACATACCGGCTTCCGGGTGGGCGCAGAAGGCCGAGTATTCAGCAACGCGGCACATCTTCAGCAGTGAATATCAGCAGGAACCTGGCGGTTCCGTAGGAGAAAGAAAAATGGCAGACGATAACTCAAGCAGCGGTCTGGGATGGTTCATCGCAGGGCTTGGCATTGGTGCACTCGCGGGTGTTCTCTACGCGCCGAAGAGCGGCCAGGAAACCCGGGACGATCTCGCAGCACAGGCTCGCGACGCCAAGGAAAAGGCTAACCAGTACGTTGAGCAAGGTAAAGGTCAGATCAACGAGTACGTGGACCGAGGTCGCGACTACTACGACAAGGGCCGTACACAGTGGAGCCAGTACGTCGACAAGGGTAAGGAGTTGCTGCAGGAGCAACAGGACAAGGTAGCCCAGGCAGTCGACGCGGGTAAAGAAGCGGTCGACGCAGGCAAGCATGTTTACCAGGAGAAGACCGAAGGCCAGCCCTCGTAAGCTGCTTGTCGGAGTGACAGGGAGCCCGCGAGCGATTCGCGGGCTTCCGTACTTACCAGTGAAGTTATTCAGAAAGGCCGCTATCCATGACGGAACATCAATCGACATACCTGCTCGTCTACACCGGTATTGTCGCGTTCGCCATTCTGGTGGAGGCGATCGCACTGGGTGCGCTGGCATTTGCAGCAATCAAACTGTTCAAGCAACTTGCTGAACTGACTGCGGAAGCTAAGGGCAAGGTCTATCCAATCCTGGAATCAGTACGGGACATCACTGAGAAGGGTCAGCACATTGCCGAGGTGGCCCGCAATGTAGTTGCGGACACCGAACCTAAAATCAAGCGGGTCACGACAAATATCGTCGAGACTTCGGACGTGTACCGGGCAAAGGTTGCGCAGGTCGATTCCTTCATTTCAGACACAACGGGGCGGGCCCAGAAGCAGACAGCGCGGGTCGATGACATCATTTCTTCTGCTCTGACTCGCACCGGTGAAGTAGCTGCAAACGTGCAGCATGCCATCCTGGCTCCCGTTCGGCATGCGTCAGGCCTTCTGGCAGGCGCAAAGGCCAGTCTGGAGTCCCTGCGTTTGCGCCTTGCTTCCAGGTCGCAGGCGGGCAGAGCAAAAGTGGTACGAACGCCACGGCCCATTGCCTTTGAAGGTGAGAGCGTCTACACGGGCTACGAGGACGATTACCACGCCTAAGTGCGCTGGTCGCACAGCCAACCGCCACCGACTACCGTGTCGCCGTCAAAGAACACAGCAGCCTGCCCCGGAGTAACTGCGCGTTGCGGTCTATCAAATTCGATGACAACCTGTCCACTGCCACCTGGACGTATGGTGGCGTCTGCAGGCTCGTGCCGGTGCCGAATCTTAGCCTGTACGCGAAGTGGTCCACTAAGCGCATCGATGGCAATCCAGTTAAGCCGGTCAGCAACGGCTTGTGTCGTGTGTAGCAACTCATCTTTGCCGACGACGACACTGTTGTCCATTGGATTGATGGACAACACGTACAGCGCTTCTGCCGGATGATGGTGCAGGCGTTGCTGCAGGCCCTTCTTTTGGCCGACCGTGAAGTCCTGGATGCCGCTGTGTTTACCCAAGACTTCTCCGCTGGAAGTAACCAAGTCTCCGGATGAGTCTGGTAGAGGCCTGCCCTGTTCCTCGAGGTATGCGGACAAGAACGCCTTGTAATCGCCGCCGGGAATGAAGCAGATCTCCTGCGAGTCTGGTTTGTGTGCCACTTGGAGATTCAGTTCTTCGGCCATGGCTCGAACGGCCGGCTTCTCCATCTCACCCAGCGGGAACAGGGTTCGGCTCAGTTGCTCCTGAGTCAGACCGAACAGGAAATACGTCTGGTCCTTGGAGCGGTCAGCCGGTCGCAGCAACAGCCAGCGCTGGCGTTTTTCATCAAAGCGTACACGCGCGTAGTGCCCGGTGGCGACCCGTTCCGCGCCGATGCCACGAGCGGTCCTCAGCAGCTCGTCAAACTTCAGGTGGTTGTTACACAGGGTGCACGGAATCGGCGTTCGCCCGGCCAGGTATTCACTGACAAAGGGCTGCACCACATCCTGCTCGAAGCGCTGCTGCTGGTTCACCACGTAGTACGGGATACCGATCTGCTCGGCCACGCGGCGCGCGTCATACACATCATCCAGCGAGCAGCAGCGTCCCTTCACCTGTTCTGGTATGCCATTCTTGCCCGAAAGGCGGCGCTGATCCCATAGTTGAAGGGTCAGCCCAACCAGCGTGTGGCCTTGCCGTTGCAGCATGGCCGCAACTGCCGACGAATCCACACCGCCCGACATGGCGACCGCAATCGTGCTCCCCTCGTCAGGTGCAACGGGTGCTACCGGGATGCTGTCCAGCGTCGTTACCATGCCTTTATCTTCTCAGTTCTTGAAGCGTCACGCTCGTGGTTTCTCAGCGATCGCAAGCGCTGGACTGCGGACGCGACGATCTCGACCGAACGATGCACGTCCTGCTCTGAAGTGAGACGTGAAAGTGATAGCCGGACGCTGCTGCGTGCCTCCGCATCTTCCACTCCCATCGCTTGCAACACGTGCGAAGGCTCAATGGCACCGCTCTGGCAAGCCGACCCGCCACTGATGGCGAGTCCCTGTAGATCGAGCGCGATGACCAGCTCCTCTGCGCTGACGTCCTTGAAGCTGGCCGAAGTGGTATTTGGCAGGCGCGGAACATTCTCCCCGTGAATTTGGATGCCGGAGACCCGCGCTCTCAAGGCAGCCTCCATGCTGTCTCGAAGGCTGTGCAGATGTTCTGCACCACCCGCAGATAGCCAACGGCCAGCTTCGACTGCTGCCGTTCCCAATCCGGCAATGCCTGCGACATTCTCAGTTCCCGCTCGCCGCCTGCGTTCGTGGCTGCCGCCGTGCATCATGGGTTCTACGGGCACTCCCGCCCGCACCCACAGCGCACCCACACCCTGGGGCGCATGCATCTTGTGCGCGGACACGGACAAGAGGTCGCAGCCCAGCATCGAAACGTCCACGGTCAGCTTGCCGCATACCTGCACCGCATCGGTGTGCATCCACGCACCCGCGCGGTGCGCAAGCTCTGCAATGAGCTCCACCGGCTGAAGCACCCCTGTCTCGTTGTTCGCAAGCATAACGCTCACCAGTCGAGTCTTCGAGGTCATGGCTGCCGCTACGGCGTCCGGCTGGACCACGCCGTCGCGGTCACAGGCGACGCGCGTCACAGCAACGCCACGGCTCTCCAGGACATTGGCCGCGTGCAGCACAGCATCGTGCTCAATGGCGCTCACGACGAGGTGATCGCCCGCGTGAAGCAGTCCGAACAGCGCAAGATTATCGCTTTCGGTGCCGCCGCTGGTAAAGGTGATCTCTGATGGTCTGGCATGGAGCAGATCAGCCAGGTGTTCGCGCGCGCCGTCAATGGCAGCACGTGCACTGCGTCCATACGCGTGCACTGCGGAAGCATTGCCGAAGCGTTCTTCCCAGTACGGACGCATCGCCTCCACAACCGTCGGCAACAGCGGCGTGGTCGCGTTCGCGTCCATGTAGATGCAGGATCTCATCCGTTCTAAGACTATGCCTCTGCCGCTGGTATCAGGCCGGACGTCCTCGGTCACCCAGCCACTTGGCCAGTCCTAGCAGCAGGAAAAAGGTACCGGTGGGCAGGCATCCCAGCGCAATGATAAGGCCGAACCAGCCCAGGTTGCCGTGAGGTCCGTGCTTGGTCATACCGCCGGTCAACCATACCGCCGAGCCGCACAGCAGGCCAGCGATCTCGATGGCAGCGGCCACCCGCAAAATTGCACGCGTGTCCGTCCGCATGGCACCGCGCGAATTCCCGATTAGCGTCAACGAATGGCTGCCTGCA
>CAXUEW010000093.1:5126-11080 GCA_964250115.1 uncultured Terriglobus sp. | reverse complement strand
GATCGCTCAGCGTCGTTCGGCTAGTCTGCCAAAAGCAAGCTAGATGCTGTCTCAAGTTATAGAATCGTGCCGAATACGCTGCCTTTTTCCGTCTGTTAGACCCTGATGGCGGGATAATGACACAAATTCCCCGGCATCGATCTGAGTGGCAAGCACAACTTCGCGGGAGCTTTCGCAGAATTTATCGAGCACTACGACGAAGCGGGGCAGGTAGTTGGCTTTAAGGACTTCTTACGTGCATTTGCAGCGCGCATCTGAAAGAATTCGCAAAGGCATGTAGACGCCTGTTCGCAAGGAGCTATCAAGATGACAAATGCTGCCCAGGAGCCTCCGAGTCAGGAGCTTCAAACGCGGTGAGTTGAGTGCGCTGACGCAAGCGTTGCTCGTCACCGCATAACCGGTGATCATGAGCGTCGCGTAGCGGCACTTCTCTTCCGTGTGTACTCGTACACTTCCATTTGGATCTGTCATGCCTCATTTTCTGCGTATCTCTGCCCGCTTTGCCGGGCTGCTATCCCTCTTTGTCTGCTCCTTGCTGAGCACGGCGCAGCAGTCCATACCGGAGGCACCCCAACCCACGCCCGGTTCCGTTGCCGAACAGGGCACCATGTTTCCGCACTCCGATACGACGCCGTGGCTTGTCGTAGGTCAAGCCAACATCATCTTTCAGGCGCACCCGGCGTTTCACTCTCCCTATGAGGGCGTGAATAGCCTGCGCGGGCGTGGCGAGTACAAGACTTCGCTGGTGGGTACGCTCTTCCTTGGTGTGCAGCCGTGGCAGTTGCTGCACGTGGAGCCGACGCGTGCCCTGCGCTACAACACGGACCTGCTGCTGAACGTGGAAGCAGCAGGCGGCCGCGGCCTGAGCCAGGCGCTTGGGCTGGCCGGCTTTACCAACCTGGATGTCGTCCGCAATCCGACGCTCGGCTCAAAGCCGTACATCGCGCGCATCCTGGTACACCAGACTATCGGCTTTACCAACACGATGAAAGAAACTTCGCGCGGCGTGCTGCAGTTGGCTACAAAGGTGCCGGTACGCCGGCTGGAGTTGCGTGTGGGCAAGCTGTCCTCCCCCGACGCCTTTGACCAGAACTACGTCCTGAGCGACAGCCACCAGCAGTTCACGAACTGGAGCATCGATAACAACGGCGCGTGGGACTACGCGGCCGATACCCGCGGCTACACCTACGGTGCCATTGCGGAATACCAGGACAAAAGCTGGGCCATGCGCTACGGCCTGATGCTGATGCCCACCGTGGCGAACGGCATCAACCTGGACTGGAACGTGAAACGCAGCCGCGGGCAGAACATGGAACTGGAGGTGCGGCACGGCCTGCTGCCCGGGCGCGGCGGTGTGCAACGTGTGCTGGGCTTTGTGAACACTGCGCACATGGGCAGTTACCGCGAGGCCGTCGCGGCTTTCCGGTCCGGCGTGGACACCACTCCCGACATTGCGCAACACGCGCATGTCGGCGCGACCAAGTATGGCATGGGCTACAACATGGAACAGCCGCTGGCAAAGTATCTCGTCTTTGGTGCTCGCTTCGGTTGGAACGACGGTAAAACGGAGTCCTATGCTTACACCGAGATCGAGCAGACGGTAAGTCTTGGAGCAAGCTACGACGGCAGCCGGTGGCATCGCGCGCAGGACAAGGCAGGTGTCGCCTTTACCTCCAATGCCATCAAGCGGGATCACCAGCAGTACCTTGCAGCCGGTGGGCTTGGCTTCATCATTGGCGATGGCGCTCTGCGCTACGGTCGCGAGAACATTGTAGAGGCTTACTACAACGTACATGCCTGGCGCGGCCTCTTCTTCTCGCCTGGCCTGTCGAACATCCACAACCCTGGTTACAACCGCGATCGAGGGCCGGTGTGGGTGCCTAGCGTGCGCGCGCATGTGGATTTCTAGCGTTAGTCTAAAGAGACTCTCGCATCAGGAGCACGAATGCTTTCTCGCGTTGCAGACAGCCTGTACTGGATGAGCCGCTATCTGGAGCGGGCTGAACATACCACGCGTCTGCTGGATGTGAATTTGAACCTGATGCTGGATGAGCCGCCGACCAGCGCCGACCGTCGCTGGCAACGTGTGCTGCAGGCGCTGGGTTCACCCAAAGGTGTTGAGTGGAAGGGCGACGCCATGGCGCTTGCCCATTGCCTGACCTTTGACGCGAACACCCGGTCCAGCGTGCTCGCCTGCATCATTTCCGCGCGTGAGAATGCGCGACATGTACGAGAGCAAATCTCTACCGAGATGTGGCAGCGGCTGAACAGCCTGTACCTGCAGGTGACCCGGCCTGAGATGCACACTGCCCCCGGCTCGAAGCTACAACGACAGCAACCGAACGAGGCACCCACGGAGTTTCTGGGGCAGGTGATGGAAGCCGTGCACCAGTTCCAGGGTGTGACCGATTCCACCATGAGCCATGGCGAGGGTTGGCAATTCATTCAGGTGGGCCGCTACATGGAGCGCGCCTCTGCCACGGCTACTCTGCTGGAGGCGTACCAGCCCGAATTGTGGACCACGCAGGATGCTCTACCTGACAGCAACGAATATCTGGAGTGGATGGGTCTGTTGCGTTCAGCTACCGCCTTCGAAGCCTATTGCAAGGTCTATACGGCCGATCTTGCGCCGGACTGGATTCTTGAATTTTTGCTGCTGGACCAGGATTTTCCGCATTCGCTGCGCTTCTCCATCGATGCCATGCAGCACGCGCTTGAGGCTGTGCAGGATGTCAGCGGCGGCACGCGGTCTGACAAACTCAGCCGCATTGCGGGACGTCTGCGTGCCACGCTGAGTTACTCCAGCGTTGAGGAAATCATGAGCCGCGACGTAGTCATGTACCTGCGAGACATCCAGGTGCAGTGCCGCGAGATCCATATCGCGATTTACGAGCTGTATGTCGACTACTCGATCCAGGCGGCTTTAGCCGGGTGAGTAGTTGCTGGTTTTTTAGTTTCTAGTTGCTGATTCTTCGCCTTCTACTTACTTAATTGAATATCAGAAACCAGAAACCAGAAACCAGAAACCAGAAACTAGAAACCAGAACTAAGAAACCAGAAACTAAGAAACCCGGTGGTTCCATGTACTACACAGTCCGGCACCTCACGAAGTTCGTCTACAGCAATGCGGTCAGCGAAAGCATCATGGAAACGCGCATGCATCCGCGATCGGACGCGATGCAGCGGTGCCTGAACTTTCAATTGTCTGTTTCGCCGCGCTGCAGGGTCTTCAGCTATCGCGATCACCTTTCCAATCATGTGCACCACTTCGATATCCCAGGAGCGCATGAGCAACTGGTCATCGTGGCGGAAAGCCTCGTCGAGATGGAAGAAAACTTCCCCTTGCCGTCGTTCCTAGCGCCGGATGCATGGGCTGAACTGGACGCGGATGTGCAAGCAGGCGACTTCTGGGAGTTCCTGTTTCCCAGCGAGTTCACTACGCCCACACCGCTGCTGGAAGAGCTTGCGGACAGGCTGGAGGTTCGCCGCAGGGACGACCCGCTGATGGTTCTGCACGACCTGAACCAGAAGCTCTACAACTACTTCGATTACGTGCCGAAATCGACCGACGCGGATTCCCTGATTGATGTGGCGCTGACACAGAAGACCGGCGTATGCCAGGATTTTGCGCACGTCATGATCGCGCTGGTTCGGTCACGCCTGAACATTCCCTGCCGTTATGTGAGCGGCTATCTGTATCACGGGGACAGCGACCGGGACCGCAGCATCAATTCCGCAACACACGCCTGGGTCGAAGCATACCTGCCGCAACTGGGTTGGATCGGGTTCGATCCGACGAACTGGCTGGTTGCGGGAGGCCGGCATATTCGCACAGCCATTGGCCGCGATTATAGCGACGTGCCGCCGACCCACGGCATCTTTCGCGGGTCTGCGAACACGGACCTGACGGTCGCTGTGCGTGTTTCACCGAGCGAAGGCACGCCGCTGCCGGATCAGGAATTGCCTGTACCAGAAGACTGGTCCATGCTGGTGGAGAAGGCACAGCAACTGCCGCCGCAGCCGTCGCCCGTGGCGGACCACATCAAGCACATGCAACAGATGCAGCAGGCCCAGCAGTAAGTCGCCCGTCTTGTTGTGTAATCAGTCGCCGGCAGCAGGCTGCAGACTGGGATGACGCACACCTTTGCTTTTGCGCGAGGAGCGGCGGCTGGTGCGCCCGATCCATCCGCGCAGGCGATCGAAGACCAGGTAGATCACCGGCGTGGTGAACAGCGTGAGACACTGCGACACGATAAGGCCGCCAACGATGGTGATGCCCAGCGGCCGCCGCAATTCCGAACCTACGCCGGTGCCGAACGCCAGCGGGAAGCCGCCCAGCATGGCTGCCATGGTCGTCATCATGATGGGGCGGAAGCGCAGCATGCAGGCCTGGTAGATGGCTTCCTCGGGGCTCTTACCCTGTTCGCGTTCCGCCACAATGGCGAAGTCGATCATCATGATGGCGTTCTTCTTTACGATGCCGATCAGCAGCACGATGCCGATCATGGCGATGACGGAAAGGTCCATCTGCGTGATGAGCAGCGCGAGGATGGCGCCAACGCCTGCGGACGGCAGCGTGGAAAGAATGGTGATGGGGTGGATGAAGCTTTCGTACAACACACCCAGCACGATGTACACCGCAGTCAGCGCCAGCAGGATGAGAATGGGCTCGGACGAAAGGGAATCCTGAAAAGCCGCCGCCGAACCCTGGAAACCACCGGTAATGCTGGCCGGCATGCCGATGGAGTTACGCACGTTGCTGATCACTTCCGTGGCCTGCGACAGGGACACACCGGGAGCCAGGTTGAACGACAGCGTTGCCGCCGGCGAAAGGCCCTGGTGATTGACCTGCAGTGGAATGCGCTGCATTTCAAAGTGGGTAATGGCAGACAGCGGGATTTGCGCGCCGTTCGACGCCTTGACGTAGATGCTTCGCAGAGCCTCAGGCGAGCTTTGAAACTGCGGAGCTACTTCCATGACGACGTGGTACTGATTCAGCGTTTTGTAGGTAGTCGAGACCTGCCGCTGACCGAAGGCAGACGACAGTGTCTGGTCGATAGCGAGCGATGTCACACCCAGGCGCGACGCGGTGTCACGGTCAACCACCAGCTTTGTTTCCAGGCCATGGTCCTGCTGATCGGTGGCAAGGTCGCGCAGTTCCGGCGTTTTCTGCATGGCTGCAAGCATCAGCGGCGACCAGTGGTTCAGGTCAGAGACGGAATCGCCGGTCAGTGTGTACTGGTACTGGGTCGCGGTCTGGCGGCCGCCGATCTGCAGTTCCTGCTGTGACTGGAGGAAGGTCTGCACGCCTGGAGTACGTGAGAGCGCTGGCCGCAGCCGGTTGATAATGACATCTGCACTGGCGTGATCCGTACGCTCCTTGAGCGGCTTCAGCGAGACGAACATCATGCCGCGATTGGACGCGCCGCCGCCCGGCCCACCGCCGCCGACCGATGCCATGACGTTTTCGATGTCAGGATCGCGCTTCAGGACCGATGCCACGCCGATCACCTTCTCCTTCATCTGGAGAAAGGAAACGTCCTGTTGGCCCTGAATGCTGCCACCCAGCCGGCCCGTGTCCTGCTGCGGAAAGAAGCCCTTGGGAACCAGGACGAACAGGTAGATATTGAGCGCAAAGGTAAGAAGCCAGATGATCAGCACCGGCCACTGGTGACGCAGCACCCAGCGCAGGCCAAGCTCATATTCCGAATGCATCCAGTCGAAGAAACGCTCGCCCAGCAGGTAGATGCGCCCGTGTTTCTTCGAGGCATGTGGCTGCAGAAACTTCGCGGACAGCATCGGCGTCGTTGTCAGGGAGACCACCAGCGACACGCAGATGGAGACGGAGAGCGTAACGGCAAATTCACGGAAAAGCCGGCCTACGATGCCGCCCATCAACAGGATGGGGATAAACACGGCGACCACCGAGATCGACACCGAGAGGACGGTTAAGC
>CAXUEW010000093.1:0-5116 GCA_964250115.1 uncultured Terriglobus sp. | reverse complement strand
CCACCATCGCCGCGTCGTACGGTGACAAGCCGTCTTCCAGGTGGCGCGAGATATTTTCGATTACCACGATGGCGTCGTCCACAACGAAGCCCGTACAGATGGTCAGCGCCATCAACGACAGGTTGTCCAGCGTGTAGCCCAGCAGGTACATGATGCCGAACGTACCCATGATGGACAGCGGCACGGACACGGACGGAATCAGCGTGGAGCGCACCTCGCGCAGGAAGAAGAACACCACCAGGATGACGAGGACGATGGTGATGATCATGGTCCGCGTGATGTCGGCAACAGAGGCTCGCACGGTCTGCGTTCGGTCAAGCGCGACCTGCAGATGAATGGCCGCGGGCAACGACGCCTGCAACACCGGCAGTTGCTTCATCACGTTGTCAACCGTCTCGATGACGTTCGCGCCGGGCGACTTGAAGACGATGACCAGGATGGACGGCTTGCCGTTGGTGGTGCCGTAGTTCAGGTTGTTCTCGCTTGCGTCAACCACTTCCGCCACATCGCCCAGACGGACGATGCCGGAGGCCGTGGTACTTGTTAGCGCGACGTTGGAAGGGCGAGTGCTCACCTGGGCCGAGGTATAGCCCGCGCCGCTGTCGATGTTGGCTCCCTTGGCTGCAGTCGTGGCGGCGGCTACCCCGGTCACGGCGCTGGATACGCTGGTGGGCAGGCCGTTATTTGCCTGGGCATTGGTAATGGAGCCGCGGCTGGTTGCGATTACCAGAGGCCGATAGGCATCGGCCCCGAAAAGCTGGTCCGTGGTGCTGATGGCCCATCGCCGGTCTTCCCCATTCAGAAAGCCCTTGGGCTGATTGACGTTGATGGTCTGCACCGCAGCCGCAAGCTGGGTAAGCGACAGGTTATACGCCGTAAGCTGGTTTGGGTTGACCTCAAGCCGAACCGCAGGCTTGGACGAGCCGCCAACAAAGGTTTGGCCTACGCCCTGTACGGCGGCGAGCTTCTGCGCCAAGATGGAGTCGGCCGCGTCGTAAAGCTGCGGCACGGTTAGCGTGTCGCTGGTCATGGCCAGGATCAGGATGGGTGCTTCCGACGGGTTGATCTTGCGGTACGTCGGGTTCATCGGCATGTTGGCCGGCAACTGGGCACGTGCCGCGCTGATGGCCGCCTGCACGTCGCGTGCCGCGCCATTGATGTCGCGGTTCAAGTCGAACTGCATGGTGATGTTCGCCGAACCCTGCGACGAGGTCGACGTCATCTGGTTGATGCCGGCGATACGGGAAAACTGCCGTTCCAGCGGCGTGGCGACCGAGGACGCCATCGTCTCCGGGTCGCCGCCGGGCAGCGATGCGCCTACCGAGATGACAGGGAATTCAACGTTCGGCAGCGAGGCCACCGGCAGCATCTTGTACGCGACCGCACCCGCAAGCAGAATCGCGAACGACAGCAGAAACGTTGCGATGGGCCGCTGGATGAATGGTGCGGAGAAGTGCACGCCGCCGATGGCGCCAAGCGGCGAACTTTCATCTTCCGCAAGTTCGGCATTTGTGCGTTCGTCATGCTGCGAGGCGTGGTCCCGCGGGTCCTTGTCGCCCCCGCGCAGATGGGTGCCGTCCAGCCGCGCAGCATCGCCGGGCCGCTGGTGGTCGCGTGGGTCCTTGTCGCCGGGTTCGGGTGCAGTGTTCATTCGAATTCCTGTGCTGTTGGACGTCTATCTTCCGCCTTCTGGCGAAAGCTCAAGTGAGCAGATTTCGGCTAGTCTCCCGCCGCGTAGTGCGGCTCCTTGTGCAGATTCGCTTCGTACTCGCGATCGGCCTTTCCGGTACCGAGATATTTGCGCCCGATCCGGTCGAAGAACAGGTATACGACCGGCGTGGTGTACAGCGTAAGCACTTGCGAGACGATGAGGCCGCCGATGATGGTGATGCCGAGCGGTCGGCGAAGCTCAGAACCGGTGCCGGTGCCGAGCGCCAGCGGTACACCACCAAGCAGAGCGGCCATGGTCGTCATCATGATGGGACGGAAGCGCAGCAGGCAGGCCTGATAGATGGACTCCTCGGGCGTTTTGCCGTGTTCGCGCTCGGCTTCCAGCGCGAAGTCGATCATCATGATGGCGTTCTTTTTCACGATGCCGATCAGCAGGATGATGCCGATCAGCGCGATGACCGAAAGATTCGTTCCTGTAACAAAGAGGGCCAGGATGGCACCCACACCGGCAGAGGGCAGCGTGGACAGGATAGTGATTGGATGGATGTAGCTCTCGTACAGCACGCCCAGCACGATGTACACGGTGACCAGCGCTGCCAGGATCAGCAGCGGCTCGTTCGAGAGTGAAGCTTCGAATGAGGCTGCTGTGCCCTGGAAGTTAGCGTTGACTGACAGCGGGATGTTCAACTCTTTCTCTGCCTTGCGGACCGCAGAGACGGCGTCGCCGATGGAGTACCCAGGTGCCAGATTGAACGACAGATTCACGGAGGGGAACTGCCCCTCGTGCGAGATCGCCAGTGTCGCGGGACGCTGTTCGAAGTGCGTGAAGGCAGAGATGGGAACCTGCGTGCCGGTCGCACTTTTCACATAGATGTTGTTCAGTTGCGACGGATCGCGCTGGTACTTCGGTGCCACCTCAAGGATGACGTGGTACTGGTTCTGCTGAGTAAACATGGTGGACACCTGCCGCTGCGCAAAGGCGTCGTCCAGCGTGTCGTCGATGTTCTGCGGTGTAATGCCCAGGCGCGATGCAGTGTCGCGGTCGATGATCAGCGCGGCTTCAAGACCTTCTGTAGTTTGATCCGTGGCGACGTCGACGATCTGCGGCAGGGAACGGAACTTCTGCAGGATGCGGTCAGACCACTCGACCAGTTCCGCGCTGTTCGCGTCTTCGACTGAGTACTGATACTGCGTGCGGGCGGTCCGATTTTCGACGGTCAGGTCCTGCAACGGCTGCATGTAGGCCTGAATTCCCTCCACCTGCGCCAGTTTCGGCTGCAGGCGGCGAATGATGGCTTCCGCGCTGGTAGTGCGCTCTTCGCGATCACGCAGGTTGATTTGAATGCGGCCGGAGTTCAACGTGTTGTTCGTCGCGTCGATGCCGATAAACGATGAGAGGGAGTCGACGTCAGGGTCAGTCAGGATGGCGTTGGCAAGCGCCTGCTGCCGCTGGCTCATTGCGGGAAAACTGATGTCCTGCGGACCATCCGTAATGGCAAGGATGACACCGGTATCCTGCACAGGGAAGAAGCCCTTTGGCACGATGGAATAAAGCACAAAAGTAAGAACAAAAGTGGCCAGCGTGACCAGGAGCGTGAACGTCTGGTGGCGCAGCACCCAGCGCACGCCCACGGCGTAACGGTCGATGACCCAATTGAAGAAGTCTTCTGAAATCTTATAGAAGCGGCTTTTCTCGTTCTCCGGCGTATGCTTCAGCAGCTTGGCCGCCATCATGGGCGTCAGCGTCAGCGAGACGACCGCGGAGACGAGGATGGTGACCGCCAGTGTGACGGCAAACTCGCGGAAGAGCCGGCCCACGATGTCGCCCATGAACAGCAGTGGGATCAGCACCGCAATGAGCGAGATGGTGAGCGACAGGATGGTGAACCCGATCTGCTCGGACCCTTTCAGGGCGGCGTCCAGCGGCGAGTCACCCATCTCCAGGTACCGGTCGATATTTTCGACCATCACAATGGCGTCATCCACCACGAAGCCTGTGGAGATGGTCAGCGCCATCAACGACAGGTTATTCAGTGAATAGCCAAGCATGTACATGACGCCGAACGTGCCTACGATGGACAACGGCACCGCCACGGCGGGGATGATCGTAGCGCGGAACGAGCGCAGGAACAGGAAGATGACGAAGATGACCAGGGCGATGGTCAGCATCAGTTCGAACTGCACATCCTTGACGCTGGCGCGGATGGTGCCGGTTCGGTCAGTCAGTGTCTCCAGCTTGACAGAGGATGGCAGCGTCGCCTGTAGCTTCGGCAGGAGCGCCTCAATACGGTCGACCACGCCAATGATGTTGGCACCGGGCTGGCGCTGAATGTTGATGATGACTGCAGGCCGAGTGTAGGCAGGTTCACCGCCCTCAGCCTTGCGTCCCATCCACGCGGCCTGGAAGCTGTTCTCTGCCGCGTCGACCGCAACCGCTACGTCAGACATCCGCACAGGTGAACCGGTACGGTAGGCGACGATAACGTTCATGTAGTCCGCTGCTGAGAGCAACTGGTCGTTCGCGCCGATGGTGTAGCTTTGGTGAACGCCGTTCAGGTTGCCCTTGGCCTGGTCCACGTTGGCCGAGGCAAGCGAGGTACGCAGATCTTCGAGTGATAGGCCGTAGCCAGCAAGCGCTGTGGGGTTTGCCTGGATGCGGACGCCTGGCTTCTGACCGCCGGCGATGGAAACCAGGCCCACGCCCGAAAGCTGAGAGATCTTGTTCGCCAGGATGGTGTCGGCGAGATCTTCCACCTTGGTCAGCGGTAGCGTGCTGGACGTGAGCGCCAGCGTCAGGATGGGTGCGTCCGCCGGGTTGACCTTGTTGTAGATCGGCGGGTTTGGCAGATCTTTTGGCAGGAGTGACTGCGCCGCGTTGATGGCTGCCTGCACGTCCTGCTGGGCTACGTCAATTGATTCGTTCAGGTTGAACTGCAACGTGATGATGGAGCCGCCGCCGGATGAGACGGAGGTCATCTGCGTCAGGCCGGGAATCTGGCCAAACTGCCGCTCCAGCGAACCAGTGACGGCAGAAGTCATGACGGCGGGCGACGCGCCGGGATAGTAGGTTTGCACCTGGATGGTCGGGTAATCGACCTGAGGCAGGGCAGAGACCGGCAGTTGCGTATAGGCGACACCGCCCGCCAGCAGAATGGCGATCATCAGCAGGGCAGTAGCGACCGGGCGAAGAATAAATGGCCGGGACGGGCTCATACGCGGAGACTCCACAAAACGTGTTACCTGCAACCGAATGAAGCCTTAAGTCAGCCTCGCGGAGGCTGCCGGCCCACCGGCTGCGTGCTTTTCGCTGCCGGGCCGCATTGCGCCCAGCGGTAAGACACACCGCAAGACTTCACGTGTGTCGCCTCCGGCAGCGTTCGCCGGAATCAAGTTGCGGGACCGTCGTAGCCGGGGCCCGCACGAAGCTACTGCGCTGCATTCCCTT
>CAXUEW010000092.1:2404-11083 GCA_964250115.1 uncultured Terriglobus sp. | reverse complement strand
GACATGGATGAATGGGACGAGTTCCTTGAAGGGCGTTACAAGGAAGGCAAGTCGCAAGAAGAGTTCCGCGTTTATGACGCTACTGCAACCCCGGGTGTGGCAGAGTTCTACCGCCTAAACCACGAAAATCAAACCGTCGACTACGTTCTGGAGAAGGAAAAGACCTACTTCAGTCTGCAAAAGGGTCAGAAAACGGTCTGGGAAGCAGCTGAGTTTCTGAACACGCTGGTCGACGACAGCGACCCGGATACGGACCTGACCCAGATCGAGCACCTGCTGCAGACCTCAGAAGCCATGCGCCGGGACAACCTGCCCCGCTGGATGATTCTGACCGGCTTTATTCATGACCTGGGCAAGTGCCTGTGCCTGTACGGCGAACCGCAGTGGGGCGTTGTGGGCGACACCTTCCCGGTGGGCTGCGCCTGGAGCAAGGACATCGTGTTTCCGGAGTACTTCGCGAAGAACCCCGACCGTAACGTTCCCGAGTACCAGACCAAGTACGGCATTTACGAACCAAATTGCGGGCTGGAGAACATCCACATGTCCTTCGGACATGACGGCTACATCGGCGAGGTGATGAAGCCGTACCTGCGCGACGAGTCGCTGTACATGCTGCGCTTCCACTCCTTCTACCCGTGGCACCGGCACGGCGCGTACGACCACCTGTGCAACGACAAGGACCGCTCCATGCTGGAGTGGGTGCTGAAGTTCAACCAGTACGACCTCTACTCCAAGGGCCACACCAAGCCCGTTATGTCCGAACTGAAGCCGTACTACGACGACCTGTTCGCAGAGTTCCTGCCGCCTACCCTAGCCTGGTAGTTTGTGCAATCCCATCAGAGCAAAGGTCCGGGCGAGTCCCGGGCCTTTGTTATGTGCGCTGATCTTGACTGTAAGAACGGCAGATCGTGTATCGCAGGATCGACGTGCGCCTTTCAGCGTTGCTCTCAAAATGCGTCCGGCAGCATCGAATTAGGTATGGTTCGACGGGCATCAACGGAGAGATCCCGCATGGTCAGCCTATGTGCCGTGCTGGGTCTCTTTTGCGCGCTCGCCGTGGGTTGCAAGCACGCAGTTAGCAATCGTCCCATTGGGAACGCGGTGCAGATCGCGGTACCCCTCGGCCTGCCGCCACTGCCCATCCCCGCAGACAACCCGCCAACTGCAGACACCATTGCGTTGGGCCGCAAACTCTTCTACGACAAGCGCATTTCCGTGGACTCGTCGATGTCCTGCGCATCCTGCCACGATCCGCGCGACTACTTTACCGATGGCAAGAACATCTCGCGTGGGGTACGTGGCGCGCTTGGCAGGCGAAACGCACCGACGATCCTGAACTCGGCTTATCTGCCGTTCCAGTTCTGGGATGGGCGCGCTATCACGCTGGAGCAGCAGGCAGCGTTTCCCATTGCCGATCCCGTCGAGATGAGCCAGCCGCACGTTGCCGACATCGAGAAGCTGGGCGATGACCCCGCATACAAGGCCCTGTTCCGCAAAAGCTTCGGCACGCCGGAGGTGAACATTGAACGCGTCGAAGCGGCCTTGGCCAGCTTCGAACGTACGGCACTCAGCGGCAATTCCGCCTTTGACCGGTTTCAGTTTCGCGGCGACAAGAACGCGCTGACACCCGCACAGATCCGCGGCTACATGGTTTACCTGGATCCGAATCGCGGCAACTGCGCGGCGTGCCACACCGTTGGGTCGAACTCTGCCCTGTTTACTGACGGCAAGTTCCACAACATAGGTGCGGGTGTGAATGACAGTGGCGACTTCAGCGATGTGGGCCGCTTCCACGAGACCAAGGTCGCCACGGACACGGGAGCGTTCAAAACGGCGACGCTGCGCAACATCGCAAAGACCGCACCGTACATGCATGACGGCAGCCAGAAGACGTTGAAAGAAGTCGTCGACTTCTACGCTGGCGGCGGCAACAGCAACCCATACCTCGACCCGGAGATGAAGAAGATTCACCTCTCCGGACCGGACCGCGCCGACCTAGTCGAATTTCTGCAATCATTGACCGGCGACCTGCCGACCAACCTTGGTCCGCCTGAAGGAAAGTAAACGCATGAAGATTCTGTTCGGTTCCGCGCTTGGGCTTTGTCTTACGTCGACCATCCTGTCGGGCTGCAAGGCAAAAGCACCGGAGACTTCGGCAACCAAGACGGCCTCATCGGACGCTCCTGCCGAGCCTGTCTTTCAGGTGGACCCTGCAACTGCCGGTTCCATTCACGGTACCGTGAAATACAGCGGTGCGAAGCCGAAGCCTGTGCTTATCGATCTGAGCAGTGATCCGGCCTGCGTCGCAGCGCACAAGGGCAAGCCGTATGACGAGTCGCTGGTAGTGAACAGCAAAGGTGAGTTGGGCAACGCTTTTGTGTATATCGAGAAGGGTCTCGAGGGCAAGCATTTCGCGGTTCCCTCCGCACCAGTCATCATCGACCAGAGCGGCTGCTGGTTTCGCCCACGGGTTCTCGGCATCCAGGTGGGTCAGACGCTCGATGTGACTAACTCCGACCCGGTAACGCACAACATCCACCCCATGGCCGCGGTGAACCGCGAGTGGAACCACAGCCAGGGGCCGGGCGACCCGCCCATGCACCGCAAGTTCACGAAGGCGGAAGTGGCCATCCCGGTAAAGTGCAACATCCACGGCTGGATGCACGCTTCGATTGGTGTGGTGGACAGCCCTTACTTTGCGGTGACGAAGGACGACGGTAGCTTCGATCTGCCTAACCTGCCGCCCGGCACCTACACCGTGACCGCGTGGCACGAGAAGCTGGGGACACAGCAGACCACCGTCACGATTACAGCGAAAAGCAAGGGCGAGGCGAATCTGCTCTTCGCCGCAAAGTAGCAGGCTCACATGTCGTCCCAGTCATTTACCTTCGCCGGAGCCAACTGATGCGTCACGCCCTTCTAATAGCCGTCTTTCTGATCACTCCTCTTATGTCTGCCCAGATGAACCTCACGATCCCTCCCGCCGCGCAGGAGGAGGCAAAGAGTATCGACCCCGAGCGGCTGCGTCAGCATGACAAGACCCTGGCCAGCGATGCCTTTGAAGGACGCGCACCCGGCCAGCCCGGCGGCGAAAAGGCTGCGCGGTACATTGCCGATGCATTCAGGTCAGCAGGATTAGAACCCGCCGGCGACAGTGGCACGTTCTATCAAAAGGTTCCGCTGGTGGGCGTCAAGACAGACGGTGCGGCGACAAAGTTTGCGCTGGTACCGAAGAGCGGTGCCACGATAGACCTGACCTTTGGCACTGATTACGTTGTCAACAACCAACTCCATGTCCAGTCAGCGGATGTGGATGCTCCCATCGTTTTCGTCGGTCACGGCATCGTCGCGCCGGAGTACGGATGGGACGACTACAAGGGCGTCGATGTTACGGGCAAGGTCGCGCTGGTGATCGTGAATGAACCAGCCAGCGACGATCCTAAGTTCTTCAACGGCAAAAGCATGACTTACTTCGGCCGCTGGACCTACAAGTACGAGGAAGCCGGTCGGCATGGCGCGGTGGGCGTGCTGATCGTGCACCGTACGGACCTTGCAAGCTATCCGTGGCAAGTGGTGCAGAACTCGTGGTCGGGCGAACACAGCTATCTGCGCAATGATCCCGATGCACGGCTGACTGCCGCAAGCTGGATCCAGCATGATGTTGCCGACAAACTTCTCAGCAGCGTGAACATGACCGCGGACCAAGCCATTACAGCGAGCGGTCAGCGCGGCTTCAAGGCCGTGGAACTGCCAGTGCGGCTGAAGGTGCACATCGTTAGCACAGTGCAGATGTATGACTCAGCCAATGTCATCGCGAAGGTGACCGGCGTGAAGCTTGGGCACGACGTGATGTACACCGCGCACTACGATCACTTCGGCATCGACCGCACACGCAAGGGCGACCCGGTTTTCCATGGTGCTGCTGATAACGGCACGGGCACCTCCATCATTATCGAGATGGCTCGCGCGTTCGCGATGAAGAAGATTCAGCCGCCATCCACCGTCATCTTTGCGGCGGTCACGGCAGAGGAGCAGGGCCTGCTTGGATCGCAGTACCTTGGTATGCATCCGCCGGTCCCCGCGCGCGATCTTTCACTTGACCTGAACTACGACGAACTGCTGCCGCTGGGTGATGTCGCCAGCGTTCGTGCGGGCGGGGCAGAACGCACGAACGTGTTCCCGCTGATGGATGCGCTTGCAAAACAGGACGGTCTGATGCTGCAGCGCGGAGGCGTGGATGCGGGCGGTGGCTACTTCCGGTCAGACCACTTCAGCCTGGCGCGCGTGGGTGTGCCGGCGTTCTCGGTTGGCGAAGGTTCTTTGTTTGTCGGGCATGACGAAGCCTGGGGTCGCGCGCAGCAGAAGGACTTTGGTGCCAACAAGTACCACACGCCCGCCGACGCCTACAGCGACAGCATGGACTTCACCGGCAACGCTCACGTCGCGCGCTTTGGCTTTGAACTTGGCTGGCTGGTCATGGCACAACCGCAACGCGTGGAGTGGGTAGTGGGCGACGAATTCGAAGCGGCGAGGAAGAAGAGCGATGCGCGTTAGCGGAGGAAAGAAAAGGGTTTGGCCATGAGGCACACCCGGCACGGCAGAGCTTTCGGAAGGGCATGGCTTCAGCCATGCCGTAAAGACTCGTTTCGGCCAACGGCTTTGGCCGCCGAGGTCGGCTCTACGAAGCTGACCTCAGGGGCTGAAGCCCCTTTCCGAAGGAACCGCAGCTTGGTACAGCCAAGGCTGTGCCCTTCCGAAAGCACGCCACATGTGGTCGGCGAACACGATCAGGCGTGTTGCGATCGACATGTGTTTGTCAACGCGCTGACTTTGTTTACGGCTTGCCTGCTGCTCATCCCGATCTCCAACGCATCCGCCCAAGGCTCAGCGTCACAGGTTCTCTCCGCAGCGCCGCTCTCCTACGATTGCGCGTACACCGCGACCCCAATCCGCATCGACGGCAAAATCGACGACGCAGCATGGAAGTCTGCACCATGGACCCCCGACTTCGTCGACATCGAAGGCGATACGAAGCCGAAGCCGCGCTTCCGTACGCGCGCAAAGATGCTGTGGGACAACAATTACCTCTACATCGCCGCGGAACTTGAAGAGCCGGACGTGCACGGCACGCTTACGGAGCATGACTCGGTCATCTTCCACGACAACGATTTTGAAGTCTTCATCAAGCCGTTACCAGACACGCTCAGCTACTACGAATACGAGATCAATGCGCTGAATACCGGCTGGGACCTGTTCCTGCCAAGGCCTTACAAGATGGGCGGCAAGGCCGACAACGATTGGAACATTGACGGCCTCAAAACAGCCATTGCGGTGCAGGGCACGCTCAACAAGTCTGACGATAAGGACCATGGATGGACGGTCGAAATCGCCTATCCACTCTCGGCCTTTCAGGCCCGGCAGGACGTGCCGCACCCGATCGACGGTACGGTGTGGCGCATCAACTTCAGCCGCGTGGAGTGGAAGGCGGGGCAGCCAAAAGAGGATAACTGGGTTTGGTCGCCGCAGGGCGTCGTCAACATGCACGTCCCGGACAAATGGGGATACCTGCGCTTCCACAAGGCTGGGCAGTAGAGAGATCCTCCGGCACAAGCCTTTGGTGCCGATGTCGCAGTTGTATCCACTTTCCCTGTTTGCAGAGGTAGGCTCGGTTAGAATCAGGTGCATGAGCGCAGCCGTTGCAGCCCCTGTACCCGTTGCCCGGGGGATCTTTTCCGACCGCATCAACCGCATTGAAGTTTCGGCCACCATGGCGATCACCGCTGAGGCGCTTCGCCTAAAGGGGAGCGGCATTGACCTGGCCGATTTCGGCGCCGGCGAACCCCATTTCAATACGCCGGCACACATCAAGCAGGCGCTGATCGATGCGGTTGAGCAAAATCAGACGCGGTACACCGCCGTCTCCGGCATTCCGCAGGTGCGAAAAGCGATTGCCGAGCGGCACGCCGCAGACTTCGGCTCGAACTACGCGCCTGAAGAATGTGTATTCACCGCTGGCGGGAAGCTGGCCCTGTTCAATGCCATCGAGGTGCTTGTCGACCACGGTGACGAGGTGATCCTGCCGGTCCCGTATTGGGTCTCGTTCAAGGACATCATCCAGTTTGCAGGTGGTGTGCCTGTGTTTGTGCACGCCAAGGAAGAAGAAAACTTTCGCATCACGGCAGCCATGGTTGAGGCTGCCATCACGGACCGCACCAAAGCCATCATCCTCAACACACCATCGAACCCATCCGGTGCAGTTGTGTCGCCGGAAGACCTTGAAAGCATCGTTCGGCTGGCACACCGTCGCGGCATCTATCTGCTGCTGGATGAGTGCTACATCTACCTGAACTTTGACGGGAAGTCGGTCTCTGGTGCATCGTTTCAGAACTGCAAGGATCACCTGGTTGTCCTTGGTTCGCTCTCGAAGACCTATGCCATGACGGGCTGGCGCGCAGGTTACGCACTTGGACCCAAGCCGATTATCGCGGCTATGGGCAAACTGCAGTCGCAAAGCACCAGCAACACCACCAGTTTTGTGCAGCACGCCTCTGTTGCAGCCGTAAGCGGATCGCAGCAGTGCGTCGCAGACATGCGGGCCAGTTACATCGAACTGCGCGACCGCATGCTGGCGGGTCTCACTACGATACCGGGTATTACGTGCACGGTGCCGCAGGGCGCGTTCTATGTGTACCCAAATGTGAGTGCGTTCTTTAGCCGCAGAGACGCAGGTTCTGCATCGAGGATTGCTGCTCGCCTGCTAGGCGAAGCACACGTGGTCTGCGTTCCGGGCGAGGCGTTTGGCACAGACGAGCACCTGCGCTTCTCATACGCTACATCTGCTGCTGTCATTGACAAGGGCATCGAACGCATGCGGACGTTCTTTCGAGACCTGCCTGCATGAGCGAACAGGCCACAGAGACTGGAATTCCGCAGGATTCCAAGCTGGTGCCCGTAGTGCTGGCGGGCGGCAGTGGTACACGCTTCTGGCCGCGTTCGCGCCGCGCACGCGCAAAGCAGGTGCTTGCGCTTTCGGGCGAAGAGACCATGATTCAGCAGACTGTCCAGCGCCTGCAGCCCCTCTGCGCTGCTGAGGGTTTCCTTGTCATTACGAACGAACTGCTTGCGAAGGTAATTGCAGAGCAGATACCGCAAGTGCCAGATGATCGCATCCTGCGCGAGCCGTGTGCGCGGAACACCGCACCCGCATGCGCTCTGGCCGCAATGATCGTGGAGCGGACGTCGCCCGAGACGGTGCTCGGCATCTTCCCGTCGGACCACGTGGTGGTGAATCAGGCGCGGTTTGCTGAGGTCATCCGAGCAGGCATCCGCATTGCCGCCGCCGGTGAAAACATCGTCGTACTTGGCGCGCCGCCGACGCGGCCTGAGACGGGCTATGGCTACATCCGCATGGGTGACGCCGCGCCGCAGTTCAGTGAAATCCCGATTGCAACACGTACCGTCAAGCGCTTCACTGAAAAGCCGCAGATCGACCGCGCCATCGAGTTTCTGGCCGACGGCAACTACGCCTGGAACGCCGGCATTTTCCTGTGGTCGGCACGCACGTTGTCGAACGCCATCCGCGAACATCGCCCTGCCATGGCCGTCCCTCTCGAACGAATTGCAGCTGCATTTGGCACGCCACGCTTCGACGAAATTTTTGCAGAGGAGTACGCAAAAGTCGAAAACATCAGCATCGACTACGCCGTGCTGGAGCCGCGGTCGGCCAAGGGTGCCGACAGCAACATCTTCTGCCTGCCTGCCGACTTCGGCTGGAACGACCTGGGCAGTTGGGCCGCTCTGCATGAGCATGCCATGTCACAGGGAAAGAGCCTTGGTCTGGGCAATGTGATGGAAGCAGGCTTGCCCCTGCACCTGGATGCGTTTGGCAATTACGCCTATGCGCCCGGCAAAGTAGTTGCGCTGCTCGGTGTCAGCGACCTGGTCGTGGTGGAGACGGACGACGCCCTGCTGGTGACCACACGCGCGCATTCGCAGGAGGTGGGCCGTATCGTCAGTGAACTGGTCAAGCGGTCGAAGGCTGAGTTTGTTTAGGGTCCACGCGAGCGCAGGTCTTCTGTGGTTATCGCTCTTTAGCTCTGGGATAGATCACGATGAATGAAAGCACTGTTTCTGCAGTCAAGTTCGGCACGGACGGCTGGCGAGGCATCATCGCCGACGACTTCACCTACGCGAACGTGCGCGTTGCGGTCAGCGCCATTGCACACTATGTCCTGAAGCATGAGGATGCGAGTAAAGGCGTCTGCATTGGCTACGACACCCGCTTCGGTTCGCCGCAGTTCGCTCGCCTGGCGGCAGAAGTTCTGGCCGGTGCCGGCATCCCCGTGCAGCTTGCCAGTGGCATTACGCCTACTCCGGCGCTCTCATATGGCGTGCGGAAACGGGGTGCCGCGGGCGGTGTGATGATCACCAGTTCGCACAATCCCGCGCAGTGGAATGGCGTGAAGTACAAGGCCAGCTACGGCGGATCGGGCTCGCCCGGCATCATGGGGCAAATTGAAAAGTACCTCGGGGAGCCGCCGCCAAGTGCGGGTCAACCTGCAGCCATTACCAAAGCGGATTTCCTGCCGGACTACATCGCCGCCATCGAGGCAGGTCTATCCCCCGAGGCGGCCGGAGAGGAGCTGCCGGCCGAGGAGAGCGTGGTGGAGGGGCTGCAGC
>CAXUEW010000092.1:1685-2394 GCA_964250115.1 uncultured Terriglobus sp. | reverse complement strand
GACGGCCAGATCGACGACGTTGCCCCTGATCGCGAAGTCGCCTTATCGCTTCCTGATTGACAGCATGTACGGTGCAGGCGCGGGCGTGCTAAAGGGCATCTTCGAGCGCGCAGGCATCCCCTGTGTCGAAATGCGGGCAGAGCACAACCCGCTTTTCCCAGGCATCAATCCTGAGCCGATCCTGCCTCATATTGCAGAGACACAGAAACGTGTCGTAGCAGAGAAGTGCGACGCCGGCCTGGTCACCGACGGTGATGCCGACCGCATCGGCTCCGTCGACGAACATGGCAACGTAGTCGACGCGCACAAGATCTACAGCATCCTGCTGTGGTGGCTGCTTGAGTACAAGGGCTGGCCGGGCGGCGTCACACGCGCCTTCAATACCACGAAAATGCTGGATCGCATCGCAGCAAAATATGGCCGCAAGCTGTACGAGCATGGCATCGGCTTCAAGTACGTCTGCGACCTGATGCTCGTCGAGGACATCCTGATCGGCGGCGAGGAATCCGGCGGCGTCGGCATCAGCCGCCACCTGCCGGAGCGCGACGGCATCCTGAACGCCCTGCTGATCGCCAACGTTATGGCCGAAGCAGGCAAGACGCTGGGCGAACTGGTTGCGATGCTGCAGGCCGAATTTGGCGAGCACCAATACGGCCGCATCGACATGCATATCGATGATCGGCTCAAGCAGTCCGCCATAAACCGTGCG
>CAXUEW010000092.1:0-1675 GCA_964250115.1 uncultured Terriglobus sp. | reverse complement strand
AGCAGTGGACTGGCAGAGATTGCCGGGTACAAAGTTTTGCATTCAGAGAACATGGACGGCATCAAGTTCTTCCTCGAGAACCCTGAAGCCGAAAGCGTTAAGAATGCCGCGGAAACGTGGCTGCTGCTGCGTGCCTCTGGCACCGAACCGCTGCTGCGCGTGTACTGCGAATCCATTTCGCAGCAGGCCGTTACACGCATTCTGCAGGCTGCCGAGCAGTTCGTGCTGGAGGGCTGACCGATGACCACGGCGACGACATTGGTGCAGGTAGAGGCGCAAGGGTTTCTCTTCGACCTGGATGGCGTGCTGATCAGTTCGCTGGGCTCTGCGGTCCGATGCTGGCGGCAGTGGGCTGCAATCTACGGCATTCCCGACGCGGCCAACTTTGAGCTGCCGCACGGCGTTCCGGCGCGCGACATCATCGCCAAGCTCCGCCCGGATGTGGACCAGGCCGAAGCATTACGAGTCATTGAAGACCTCGAGATTGACGATGTAAGCGACCTGCAGGTGCTGCCCGGTGTCGAGGAGCTATTGCGAAGCCTGTCTCCAGAACGCTGGACGATTGTCACAAGCTGCACCCGCCGCCTGCTGGATGCACGCATGCGTGCAGCAGGTCTGCCCGAGCCGTCGGCTGTGATCACGGCTGACATGGTGACGCGCGGCAAGCCCGACCCGGAGCCGTACCGCCGCGGCGCGGAACTGCTGGGCTTTGCGCCAGCGAATTGCATCGTCGTCGAAGATGCCGCTTCCGGTGTCGCCGCAGGAGCCGGGGCTGGATGCCGCGTGCTCGCCGTGCTCAGTTCCACACCTGCCGAGGAACTCCGGGCAGCAACGTGGATTGCACAATCACTCGATGGTGTCGAAGCCACTGCCTCAGACAATGGCCTGCTGGTACGTCTGCCTGTACTTGCCTGATGCACATTCGCCGTGGCGGACGCATCCTAGTTGGAACGACCACTCACGTGGACGATGGAGGAACGATGAAACGTGCAATCTTCTGGGGAACTCTTGCTGCAGGCGTGGTCGCCGCTTACCTGATGGTCAAACGCGGCGCGCCGCTTACCGAGGTTCTAACCAAGACCCTGCGCAATCCATTTGGTGCGCTGGGGGCCGAAGTACAGGGTGCCTTCGCCAGCACGAAGCCAAAACAACTTACCGCGTAGTTAGCTTCACATGTTTGTACGGATGGGATTGCCGCTGTTATCGCGCCCACAGATTTGACGTTGTGAGCCGGAAGCCTGCGACAGGGTCTCCGGCTTCGACACTATCCGGTCGTTCTAGCACTTCCGGCTGGGTGCCGGGTCGGTAAACAGTCAGTGTTGCGGAATAAGGGTCGATCATCCAAGCAAGCCGCGCTCCGTTCGCAATCCATACTTCCATTTTGGCGGCTAGCATCCGCTTTGAATCGGTTGCGGAAAGTATCTCAACGAGAAACTCAGGACAAAGTGGCGGATACTTACGACGTTCGTCCTGGGTAAGCGCCTGCCACTTCAAAGTCGAAACCCAACTGGCGTCGGGGCTTAAGGTCGAACCGTCGGGTAAATTGAACCCTACATTCGATGAGAAGGTGATGCCGGTACCATCCTCCTCTGCCCAGTAACCCAGTTCGCGGATCACGGTAGCTTCCCACATCCCGCCTTCACCACCCAGGGGAGTCATGACAACAAGGTCTCCT
>CAXUEW010000091.1:0-11138 GCA_964250115.1 uncultured Terriglobus sp. | reverse complement strand
TGAGCTTTGTACCGGGTCACGATGCCGGCTGGTACTTGAACAAGGGCGGCGGAGCCACGCGTTACGGCGACCGTAAGCATGCCTATGTTCTACGCGCGGACGGATCGGTCATTGCGCACGAGACCTTTGGCCGCGGCGTACTTCACGTGCCCATGCGGCCGGGTGACGCGGTCGTCGTCCCTGAAAAACTGATCACGGGAAGCCAAACGCTGAAAGACGTGCTTGCGACGGCGCAGATAGTTACTTCTTTGGCACTTACCGCGGCGGTAGCAGGTGGGTTATGACAATGATCTAACTACTTTAGTGAGTTTTGTTACTACTTATGGCATGACCATGTGACTTACAAGCTCGGCAAATGCGCAGACACATGGCAGGTCCAAATGGAGCAATCATTGGAGTTGAAGACAGAACACAGGTACCGGCAGATCATGCGCGGCGTGTCTTCCGGGCTGGCGAGTAAAGGGATCAACCTGCTCGTCAATCTTGTCCTGGTTCGTATTCTTCTGCTTCACCTTGGCGCGGAGAGCTACGGCTTATGGATCACGATTACAAGCACTGTCAATATGTTTGTGCTGCTGGACATAGGCATTGCGAACACACTTACGAACCTGATTTCAGAGGCTTATGCGGCAGACGATCGTAAGTTGGCGGCGGAATACTTCAGCAACGCTTTCTGGACAGTGTGCATAGTAAGCGCGACTATGGGGCTGGGAGCCGCCGCGGCCTGGCCTTTCATCGACTGGGCCTCACTTTTCCATGTATCTGACCCAGCGCTTTATGCTCCCACGGCAAGGGCTGTTGCTGTTGCCGTCAGCCTGATGCTTTTGTCTCTACCGGCCGGGTTGGCCGCACGGTTGCTCGCGGGTTACCAGGAGATGCACCTATCGAACATCTTTGCAGCGGTAGGTAGCCTGGGCAGCCTGGGCGGAGTGCTTATCGGCATGCACTTCGGTGCGGGCCTGACCGGACTGGTCGCCAGCTACGCTGCTCCCGTGGTGGGTGCAAACATCCTGTCACTGGTTTGGTTGATGTTCATTCACAAACCCTGGATCATGCCCGGGTTTCGCCTGCTGCATCGTTCTCACGTCCGAAGAATACTTCGCTCTGGCGGACAGTTCTTTGTCATTCAAGTGGCTGGCCTGGTGGTGATGAATAGCGACAATCTGGTGCTGTCGCACTATCTCAGCCCTGCCGCCGTCACTCCTTACAACGTCACTTGGCGGCTGGTGGGCTATGTGCTGGCGTTGCAGGGGCTCCCCGTCGGTGCCATGTGGCCGGCGCTGGCTGAAGCTCATGCACGCCGCGATCTTGCATGGATACAACAGGCCTACGGGCGCATGCGTTCCATAACCTTGGTCATTCTGGTTGTGGCTTGTACCGTTCTGCTGCTCTTTGGTAAGAGCATCATTCGCGTGTGGGCAGGCGCCTCGGCAGTGCCGGGCAGTCCCTTGCTTTGGTTGATGTGCTTCTGGATGTGCCTGTGCGCCATTACCGTCTACCAGGCAAACTTGATGGGCGCTGTTAGCCGGGTTGGCCGGCAGGCACTGTCGTCTGGCGTGGCGGCATTGGTCAACCTGGCCCTTTCCATCTGGTGGGTGCGCACACTAGGGCAGGTTGGCGTCCTTCTTGCCACGGTAGTGTCTTATTCCATCTTTGTGGTTGCGGTTCAGGTGTACGAGGTCAAAGGCATTCTGCGCGGCGATGCTCTGCCGGCAGCAAAGGCGGCAGCGAATGCCTGACCTGCGCAAAAGCCTGATCACGGTAACACGACGCATGTTGCGGAAAGTTGTACCCCTTTTGCGCTGGCTGCCGTTGACCTCGCCTCCACAGGAGCCGGCAAGCCTTGCAGCACCACGTCGAATCCTTCTACTTCATCCAGGGCATCTGGGAGATATGGTGATCTCCACATCGCTTCTGGAACCGCTGGAGAGGCACTTCCCCGGCGTGCAGGTCGGCTTCATCGCCGGCTCCTGGTCGGCCCATGCGCTCCGCGATGTTGATGGTGTCGCCTTTGTGCATATCCTTGACCACTGGCGCCTGAATCGTAACCTGCCCGGACTGCTGCGGCGATGGTTGCATTACAGAAGGACGCGCGCAGCCGCTCTCCGCGGCATTCGATCGCAACACTACGATGTGGCGATCAGTCTGCTGGACCTTGACCCCGACCTCCTTGACGTAGCGTGGGCTGCAAACATTCCTGTACGGATCGGTTGGAACAGCAGCTATTTTGCACCGCTGGCTACGCATACCGTGCCGCACGACCAACGCTCGTTACAACATCAGGCGATTCGCCAGGCGAAAACGCTGCTGGCGCTGGGTTTCGAGCCTTTGGAGTTGCAGCACCTCCAGTCCCGTGTGGCTTCAGATACACCGCAATCGACTGACGAAGTCTGCACCGTTTTGCAGATAGCGTCTCTTGACCGGGTGGCCTATCGCGTCATCCACATGGGTGCGGGAGCCCCCATGAAGCAAATGCCGCGAGACTTCTGGCGTCGAATTGCCGAATCTCTTTCACAGGAGCACACGCTCCTGTTTACAGGCCGTGGCGATGCAGAACAACAAGCAATCGCTGCCGTTATTTACGGTTTGCCGAACTGCGTTAACGCCTGCGACGCATTGTCATGGACGGGCTTCGTGACAGCTATCCGCGCGGCAGAGATGATTTACAGTGTGGATTCCATGGCAGGCCATGTCGCGGCCGCTGTCGGCACTCCCGTGGTGGCAGCGTACCAGGGTGCCGGCGGAGTCTCTCGCTGGCGGCCGCTGAGTTCCTCATCCATCATCTTTACGAATCACCTGCCATGTGCGCCCTGCCTGTTGCCGCACGGCTGTGCAGACATGGCATGTAAGCAGATCGATCCCGCATGCCTTCTCAGCATCAAGCGAGAGGAACTGCTTATAAGCGCGCGGTATCCGCAATCGCAAGAAACGGCACATGGTGTGCTGGATTGCCGATCATGAAAATACTTTGCGTCTTTACGCAGTACAACTACGGCAACCCAGAGCGCGGCGTCAGTATTGAGTACGCTTCCTTCCTCCCCGCGCTCAAAGCTCTTGGGCATGAGATTATGCACTTTGAGACGTGGGACAGCTTCCGCTATCCGACTTATGCGGCAATGAATCGTGCACTGCTTGAAACAGCAACTGCATGGCGTCCGAACCTGATCTTCACCGTTCAGCGCGATTATGAGATCTGGCTGGAAACATTGCAGTATCTCTCCAGGGAACTGGACATCACGCTTGCCACCTGGATTACTGATGACAGCTTTAAGTTCAAACATTATTCGAGATTCATAGCGCCTTATTACCACGGTGTGGGCACCACCTACGATTACCGCATTCTGGATTACCAGCGCGCAGGTATACGAAGTGCGTTCTACACGCAGTGGGCGGCAAATGAACAGTGGCTGCAAGCACCTAAGCCTGCATGCGAATGCGCGTATCAAGTCAGCTTTATAGGAACGAAATATGGTGACCGCGAGAAGTTGATTCAGAGGCTGCATTCAGCGGGTCTGGAAGTAACGTGCTTTGGGTTCGGCTGGCCGAACGGCCCGGTTGCGACAGAGCAGATTCCGCAAATTATGCTCAATAGCGTAATAAGCCTTAACTTCAGCACCGGCTTTCGTTCGGACGGCGTTCACGATCGTCAATTGAAAGCACGCACGTTCGAAGTTCCTGGTGCAGGCGGCTTTTTACTCTCTGAGTATGCTCCGTCAATTGAACAGTTCTACCGGATTGGATCGGAGATCGATGTCTTCGATAGCCCCGATGAACTGGAGCAGAAGATCCGCTTCTACCTGCAAAGCCCTGCGCTGCGGGACAGCATGGCGAACACCGCCCACAAGCGTACGCGCGCCGAACATCTGTACCCCTGCCGGTTGCGCGAACTCCTGGACTTTGCCCTGCAGAAGAAAGCCGGCACCACTCATCAGAACGCAGCCAAAGCGAGATCCGGCCAAAATAAAGAAGTTTTGTTGAAAGCTCGGCCGCTGAGCCTGGGTGAGCGTCTGTACCGCAACGTCATTGTCTACGCGTGCCGGCTTGTCTGGGGGCAGCAGCGCGGGTTGCAAGCAGCCCGCCGGCTGACCTTTGAGGCTTCTGTGCGGCTGCTGGGATGGCGCACCTTTACCGCAAACGGATCGCCGGGCCGGCTCTTTCCGTACGTCTAAATTCAATCATTTAATTCGCACGGAAGCGGCGCAGTGCCAGACGCATATGCACTAGCCAAGGCAACTTAATAAAGATGCCGGCCAGGTACTTCGGAGAGGCGGTACGTAGGAACTCTGAAAAGAGAAAGGCTGAGGTCTCATAGAAGACCGCGCTTGTAAGCTCTGGCCGCGTGATCTGCGATGCGTGGCGCCGGTACTGTACAAGTACCTGATTCAGGTTTTGCAGCCGATAGCTGCGGTCGCGAGCAATTCGAATAAACAACTCCCAATCTTCTGCAGAGTGCGCGTATTTATACCCGCCCACCGCCAAGAGGACTTTCTTGCGAAACATAAGCGCCGGATGCGGCATAGGATTGCGCATGGGCAAGATCGAGCGGATTTCCTTATCCGTTTCGTAAAAAGGATAGCTCCTGTCAAGCTTGATACCCGACTCATCAATAAGTTCTAACTTTGCGCCAAGCGCCGCGATATCTTCATGTTCATCCATGTACTGTGCCTGCACGGCAAGCCGGTCCCGCAGACATATGTCGTCGCTGTCCATTCGCGCAATGTAGTCGCCCTTTGCGCGGCTTATGCCCAGATTGAGCCCTGCCGCCAAACCGCCGACAACCAGGGAAGGCAGCAGGCTGACACGTGGGTCGCCGCAGGCGAACTGCAGGATTTTTTCTTCCTGGCCAAGAAGCCGGGCATCAGCAATGATCAGCAGTTCGAAATTGGGCATGCTTTGCTGCAGAACACTTGCAATCGCTTGCTGCAGGTAGTTGTCTGCGCGGTGACACGGCAACAGAACCGTTACACGCGGACTTAAAGAAGGAAGCGCTGTTTCAATCGGCACGTATTAGCTCTTTCTTATATTTAAGAAACCGACATTAGGCCCTGCTTAGCTTCCCATAATGGAGCGGGAGGCCTCCGGCGATCAGCCGATAACCAAGCTATGCGGTAATCAAGCTTCATATAATCAGCGCGAATCGAGATTATCAGCCACCTTATTTGTGTGGTTTTAGGCCTGGAAATCTGCCGATCCTTTGGATAAATTATATGGCTCGCGCGGTGCTGAATGTTCTAAAAGGCTGGGGTTATCTTCTGGCTTTTATAAGTGGCGGGAATTTTATACGCGCTTCCAGGCTTCGCTCACGCGGCGCGCGAGTGAAAGTTTGTCCCACAGCCTTCTTTAAATATCCGGAACGTATTGATATTGGCAACGATACCTTTATCAATCACCTTTGCTCCATTTGGGCTTCAGAGAAGGGACATATTCTCATCGGTAAAAATGTCCTCTTTGGGCCGGGTGTAACTGTCGTCTCATCGAACCATGGGATCGCTGCCGGTGAACTTATCCGTTTGCAGCAAGGAGTGGACGAAAACGTTTGTATCGGTGACGACGTTTGGATTGGCGCCCATGCGGTTATTACACCGGGGGTCACCATCGGTGACGGCTGTGTGATCGGCGCGGGTGCCGTGGTCACACATGACCTGCCGGAAAACAGCATCAGCGTGGGAGTTCCCGCAAAAGTAATTGGATATCGCAGGCAAGGGAGCAGGGCATGAGCAAACTCCTGCATCGGGCGATGGATCATCTGCGTGAATCCCTTGCTGCACGGCACAGGTTCACCACGCAGAACACTATTAAGGTGTATCTGCTGCTGGAGACCGGAGGCGGCGGATCTGGACGGCATGTGCTCGATCTCTATGCAGGCCTTGTCGCCGCAGGCTGGAATGTACACCTGCTGCTGTCGACGACAAGGATGGACGCAGCCTTTGCAAGGGAAGTGGCGGCGCTGCCGCAGGACCATGTCACTTACCTGCAAGTGCGTCGCTCTCCGCACATCACTGACCTGGCCCAGATCAGGCGCATTCGCCGGCAACTGAAGCTTGGTGGTGGCCAGATCATCCTTCACGCGCACTCCACGAAAGCAGCCATCCTGGCGTGGACGCTACGCGGGCCGGCCATGTGCCGCATCTTTACGCCGCATGCTTACCGCGGCATGGATCCAAAGTTGTCTGGCTATCGCGCGACGTTCATCCGTTCGGCGGAAAGGCTTTTCAGTGGTCCATTCGAGGGCGTGATTGCCGTGTCTCAGGATGAAGTCGAGTACGCGACAGCACTCGGCGTTTCACAAAAGCGGATTCACCTGATTCCGAATGGAGTGGATGCTGAAAGTATTCGCTTTACCTCTGGAAATGGCCGATGCCCCCGAGGCGCGGAGACGAAAGTCTTGGGCTTTGTTGGTCGCCTGGTGGAGCAGAAAAATCCTTCTCTCTTTCTGCGCGTGGTCGCGGAGCTTGTGCAGCGCGGCCATGACGTGAGCGCCATAGTGGTTGGTGACGGCCCCTTGTTGCCACAGTTGAAGCAACTTGCCGAAGAACTGCATCTGAGTTCCCGAATCAAATGGATGGGCATGGTTCCGGCGCTGAACCAGCTAGGGAACATGGACGTGCTGGTTCATACCAGCGCTTATGAATCTCTGCCCTACGCGTTGCTGGAAGCTCTCGCGGCAAACGTGCCCGTGGTGGCAGTGGATAACGCCGGTTCGCGTGCCATCTTTGGTGCGTTCTTACCGCAATCCATCATTCCGCAGGGCACGCCGGACGCACTGGCTGGCGCAGTCGCGGCTGTACTGCAGAACCAGGCGCTTCAAGAGCAGTACAGGGAGAGTTATCAGCAGATCATGGAACAGTTCTCGACACGCGCCATGGTCAATCGAACGATCACGGTGTACCAGGACGCGCTGCACTGGAAAGGCGAGCAGAAGGCTTCACTGTTCACAGGATTGCTGCCCAGGCTGACAGCGGCATTGCGTTTCCACGCTCCGCTGCGAAGGCCTGCACGATGACGTGCCTGAGTTGTACCTGTTTCGATTTGAGCCGATCCCCGTAGAGCTTCGTCATTTCAGCTACTGGTGAGCGTCTATCAATCTGGCCTGAGCATTTATTCTCAACATGCGAGAACTCAGCGCGACTGCAGGCCGTCAAGCAGCGAGTTGCGATATGCCCGCCACGCTGGCAGCACACCAAGTAGCGCGGCGCTCACAACAGTCCCAAAAACGTAAAGGCAGACCCTCTGCGTGGGCGCATGAATGGTGAGCGGAATGCCCGCGAGTGTCTCAATCAGATGCCTGAAGGTAAACAGGACCCCATAAAGAAAGCCCAGACCAAGCAAAGCACCGGCCGTGGCAATCAAGGTGGCCTCTGTGATGAACAGCAGAAAGACCTGCTGCATGTGAAGACCAACGGCTCGGAGCACCGCGATCTCACGCCGCCGCTCATGCAGCGCGGTATAGAGGGCAGACACCATGGCAAGCAGGCCGACAACAACAACAGCAGAAGCTACTAGAGACAGCGCCGCATTCGCGTAGTCCAGCAAAATCCATAATTCTTGCAGGGTGTAGGCGGGAATAATGGCAGTTAGGGGTTCGGGCTTATAAGTGCCGATCTCGCGCTTAAGATAAAGGGTACTGATGCGTGACTTAGTACCTAATAAGAATGCTGTAATCTGATCCACCTTCAACTGTGACCGGTCAAGCTTCGGAATGGCTTCGCCGAGGGCTGGTGGCGTACCATCAGCCCAACCAAAGTGCATGGCTTCGTCACCCAGCAGCGTGATGTACAGCGCGCGGTCAATGGGTGTGGCCGTGCGCTGCAGAATGCCGCACACGGTAAACGGCACTGCGTCATGGTTCAGGATCGATCTGGATTCCACACCATGTGCCAGGGTCAGTTGTTGCCCAAGGCGAAGGTGAAGACTGGCCGCTGCGTCAGCACCCGCTACAACTTCGAACAGGTCTGCAGGCACCCGCCCCTGCGCAAAGGCAAGGCTATGTCCGCCTCTGTATTGATAATGCCGGTACAGGTTCTCATCCGTCGGCACCACGCGGTAACCATGAAACGAGTCACCCAGCGAAATGGGGATTGTCCACGCAGTTGCCGGGTGGTGTGCGAAGTGCTGGTAAGACTGCCAAGAGATGTCATTCGAAGCGTTACCCAGGTGGAAGATCGTGGAAAGCAACAGCGGCAGATCTCCCCCACGGGCTCCCACGACCAGATCCGTATGGGAAATCGTGCCTGCAAACCCTGCGCGCGCGCTACTCTGCAGCGTGTCGACTCCCGCCAGAAGCATGATCGATAGCGCAATGGAGAAGACGGTCAAGCCGGTGGTGACTGCACGTGCGCGGAGCGATTTCCACGCGAGGCGAAGCAGCATCAGGCTACGTCCCGCAGCGACCGTGCGGCTTGATTGATCTCGCCCAGTGCGACAGTGCGGTCAAAGTGGCTGGCAAGGCTGAGGTCGTGCGAGACGAACAGCAGCGTGGTTTGAGTGCCAGTCACACGGGACTCTGCTGCAAGGTCGACCAGCAGATTCAGGAACGCGTCGCGCCGGTCCGTGTCGAGCGAACTGGTCGGCTCATCGGCAATCAGCAATTCCGGCGATCCGATGACGGCTCGCGCAATGGCGACACGCTGCTGCTGCCCTACTGACAACCGAGTAACCGGCGTTGAGAGCTTGGCGTGAATACCCAATCGGCGTGCCAACCTGGCAGCCTCCTGCGTGGGCGTTGCTGCGGCCATGCGGGCGCGGCGTTGCGGATGCAACTGGCATGGCAGCACGATATTTTCTTCCACCGTGAGATACGGGATCAGGTTGAAGCCCTGAAAGATGTAGCCCATGGCAGAGCCTCGAAGCGTGTCCCTCGCAGACGCTGAAAGTTGTGAGAGATCATGTCCCAGCACCTGCACCAAACCTCCCACAGGGCGAAGAACACCGGAAAGAAGTGACAGCAGTGTCGTCTTACCGCTGCCGGACGGCCCATGGAGGAAGATGCTTTCACCCCGGCCGATACGCAGGTGGTCGATGTGCAGGATGTCGTCTCCACTGGGATAGGTGAACCGGAGCTCACGGCAAAGCACCGCATCGCAATCAGCAGGGGTAGCACTCATCACTGTGCATACGGCTTGACACTGTCGCCGTCCATGTTGAAGGACACGTCGCCATAAGGACTTTGAACGGTGGCAACATGCAATTGGCCGGTAACGATGATGGGCTCGGTAAAGCTCATCTTCGCCTTCTTGCCCACGCGCAGCTTGATATAAATCATTTGGTTGGGCGGCGGTGGCGGTACGTGGATGCATGCGCCTGCGAAGGGCACCAACAGAAACTCTGTGACCTGGTCTGCATCGTCTTCCAACGGCACCATAAAGCCAGGAACGGAGACCACCTTATTGTTCAACTCACGCGCGGGTGAGGGTGCCTTTGCTGAGGTCAGCGTCTTCAGCGTGGACCAGCCCACCGTGACTGGGCCGGGCGATGCGGCGAACATCGCGGCAGAAAGCACGAGTGCGAGCGGTACGGCCAATCTCTTCATCGTGCTTCCCTCCCATCACCGTCTGACATCTTGGGTGCCCCATGTCTCAACGAGACATGGGATAAGACGCTGGAAGCAGTTCTTACGGACTCGGAAGCCCACATTCTGCGAGATGTGGGCACCCCGCAGCCTCGGTTGCCAGCTTAATTGTTGCTTACTTCTTCGGCGCTGCGCGGTCCACTGTCTCCGGCTTGGCCGAGTTCAGCGAGCCCACTGGCACGGAACTTGGGAACTTCTGCCCGCGCGACGCACCGAATGGGCGTTCATTGAAGGTGGTCCAGCGGCGCGACTGCCGCTCATCGGCGGAGTGCTGCGTGGCGTCCCACATGTCGGCCGACGTGCCGTTCAGGTCGTACACCACCTTGCCATCTTTCAGCGTCAATTCGCAGACTAGCTTCTTCGTTCCCATGGCCTTGGTGTTGTACATATCCACGAAGCCGAACCTGCCGGTTGCGACAGAGAAGACCGCCACGTCTGCAATGGAGCCGACGGACAGGTTGCCGTACTGCTCCTGCCGGATCTCGTGTGCGGGATGCGAGGTCATCTGCGCGATCACCTGCGGGACAGATTCGCCCAGCACCATCAGCTTGTCCGCAACGTTCAGGATGTCTTTCATGCCGTTGTTCATGGAGCCCACGTGCAGGTCAGTCGAGATGGAGTCAGGCAGGAAGCCAGACTTTACGATAGGTGCGGCAACAGTCCATGCAAAGCTGCCGCCGCCGTGGCCCACGTCGCAGTAAATACCGCGCTTTTTCATGACCAGCAGCGCCTCTGAGGGCCCGCCGGTTTCAGGATTTTGTTCGCCGCGAAGACCTGAAAAACAGTGCGTGTAAATGTCACCAGGGCGCAGGTGGGTCGAGACCAGTTCCAGCAGTGTCCGCTCGATGCGGCGCGCGCCGTAATCGATCATGACGGGCACGTTGGCAATGTTGCCCGCAGCGACTGCCTGGTCATACGGCTTCCACTCGGGGCCGGTAAAGTGCGCGCTTTTTACGCCGACGATTACACCTGGGAACAGCTTGGCCTTGTCGCCGGTCAGCTTGCCGTCCATGTCTTCCAGGTTGTCTTCGAACTTGCCGCCACGCATGCCGGAGCCGACGATGTTCAGTTCGGCAAGCACGCGGGTCTTGCTGCGCTTGATGATCTTGTCGTTAAAGTCGTCAAAGTTGCGCCAGCCGGAACTGCCCGCGTCAACGACAGTCGTGACTCCGTTGCGCAGCGTGAACCCATCCGGATAGAGCGAAAGATCACCGGCGTACGAACCCTTTTCGCCTGTGCCCGTGTAAATGTGCACATGGAGATCGATGAGGCCCGGCGTGACATAGAGGCCCTTCACGTCGACAGTCTTGAGCGCGTTCTTCGGGTCGAGATGCGTGGCGACTGCAGCGATTTTTCCGTCCTTGATGCCGACGTCGCTATCTGCGTCGATCTTGTTCTTATCGTCGAGCACGTGGCCGTTGATCAGCAGCAAGTCGTAGGGCAGTGGATTCGGCGGCAGGACAGGTCCGCGAGGTGCACCTTCCTGCGCAACGGCGACAAGGCAGGTGGTGAGTGCGAGTGCTGCAATGGAGAAAGCATTCCGTAGGCTCATGTCTCGATCCTTTTCGCT
>CAXUEW010000090.1:10018-11201 GCA_964250115.1 uncultured Terriglobus sp. | reverse complement strand
AGCAGTGGATCGTACTTTGTCTGGCGCACATTTCCCAGATCTTCCGCGTTGAGGTACGCCTTGAAGCGGCTGAGGCGCTTCTCTACCAGGAAGCCGAAAAGGACGTAGGGCTTCGATTGTGTCCGATAGGGGTTGTCATCGAGGCGCTGGGTGCCGGTGTAATAGGCTTCGACGCCGATTCGCGCGACCCTCTTACGCTCCCACGTTCCAACAAGACCTGCGCTATTCCGTGGAGTCAACTCCACATCCTGGCGAGCCGTTCCAGGCCTCTCCCTGGCTTGCGTGTAGGTGTACGACGCAACGGACGAGAACTCACCCTTGCGCCATGTCATCACGTTTTCTACGCCGATGTTTTCCGTAGGATCGGCAAGGTTGCGGAGTGTGTATGCCGTCTGTTGCTCGGTGTATAGCGGGTGATGGACATTGGATGTGAACAGCGTGCTCGTTGCAGTCCAGCGCGCCCAGCTCCGGCTTAGATCGAAGGTCAGCCCACACCCACGCTCCACCAGCAGCGGATTGAGCACTATCAACCGCTTCAGCCCGGCTGCTTCCGTGTCTTCAGTAAGCGCACTTGGGGTGGAGAAGCCCTGCCCGAGCGAAAGGCGGCTGGTCCAGCCATGACCACGCATCAAAGCTGCGAACCGCGGACTGAACAGGACGCCGTACCGGCTATGAAAGTCTGCGCGCGCGCCCACGGATACTGACAGCCAGGATGCAGCCTGGATGTCGTCCTGCACGAAGATGCCCGGATTCTGGTAGGTGTAGCGGTAGACCGGAACGTCGTTGGGCCGGTAGGCGTCTCGCTCGTAAGCACCTCCGGCAACCCAGGACTGCTTTCCAAGCGAACCACGCACAGAAGCTTCGCCGAACAGCAGCTCATGGCGGTCACGCTCCAGATCGTCTCCAAACAGATGCCGGTGTTGTTGGCTGGAGTAAGAGCCACGCAGGGAGACCACATACTTGTTTGCGAAAAGCGTCTGCGAGGACACGCCTGCGTCCTCCCGCACGCTGCGCAAGGATTCGATGTAGGGCAGTCCCGTCGCGGGAAGTCCGCGGCCGGGCAGCGTGCCACCAGTGCGGTTCTCATACGTAAAGCCGGTCGTGACCAGTCCACTGCTGCCTTTGCCGTTGTCCCAGAAAAAGCGTGGCTTGATGACACCCCGTCCGTAACCGGCAAGGTCGG
>CAXUEW010000090.1:0-10008 GCA_964250115.1 uncultured Terriglobus sp. | reverse complement strand
GCCCAACCGTCGTTGTTGAGGTCGCGGGCAATCTGCCAGTCGCCCATGCCGAGCAGCGAGCCGCTGGTGTGCGCGGAGAGCTTCCCATCCATATAGCCGGAAAGGTCCGTACCGCCCAAAGTGGTCTGGTTCACTATGAAGTCACGCGCCGGCTTGTCCCCAGGCCGACGGGTGGTCAGGTTGACGACGCCGCCCATTGCCCCGGCGCCGTATAAGGCAGACGCCACGCCCTTGATGATCTCGACGCGTCCAAGATCGACCGGCGGGATCTGCAGCAGTCCAAGCCCTCCGCCCTGCTGCCCGAACAGCGGCAAGCCGTCGGCCAGGAACCTTGTGTAGCGGCCCTTCATTCCCTGTATGCGAACGGTCGAGGAGCCCAAAGAGGATGACGTGTTCTGTACCCGGATACCACTGGTTTCGTTCAACATCATGACGATGTTGCCGGGCGTCATCGCGGTCTTCTCATCCACCTCGTCTTGATCCAGCAGCTCAATGCGCGTCGGCTGGTCTTCGAGACGCCCATCGGTGCGGGTGGCGTACACCGTGACTTGCTCCTGCACCGGCAAGGATTTGACTTGTTGGCCGGCAGCAGGGGGTGTTGTTTGTGGTGTGGACTGCCCGTCAAGACGGGCGCTCCACGGCAGGCATGACAAGCATGCTGCAAGAACAGCATTGCGGTTACGCATAACTTCTCCAGGTTTCGCATGAGTGCGCCCGTGTCGCTGCACGGAAGGACACTAGCTAACGCTGGAGATACGGGGTGGCCTGAAGACCGCAGTGATCCGGGCTAACCTGGGGCTTTGCGGCTTACCGGCATGATCCGCAGGAAAGGCCTTCTCGGAAACCTGAAGACTGCCTGCTGTCGGCAGAGCCTGAAGCACGCAGCAGGAACAGATTCCGTCACAGCAATCAGTCTTGTTTGGGGCATCGCCTCTAAGCGTGTGCTGATGCTGTAGCTGTGACAAGGAGAGTTTCTGGCAAACCTCACACTGTGAAGGAATTACAACGAAGCAGGCCAAAACCAGAGCCATGAGCCACGCCACAACACGTTGATGCCGGTTCACCTTCACTCTGATGAGCATATTGCTTCGCGTCAAATTTATTTACTGCCTCGATAACTGCCGATGACTAACTTGAAGCTGCCACAGCGAAAAAGTTACCGGTTTGCACTTTCGTTGCGATCAACTTGCAGCTTGGCCGCAAACACAGGCAGTAGCTTTGCCGTTTGCCGATGGCGGTAGCCGAAGATGTAGCGGATCTGCAGCCGTCCGCCGAGCAGGTTTGCCAGATCACCCATCCTGCCGCCGGGTAGCTCGTACTCTACGCGATCATGCACGATGGTCCCTGCAAGGCCGTCGCGGCTCTCCTCGCGAACGGAGTGGCAGTGCCGCCAGTAGCGAAAAGGCCCGCTGGTCTGTGTGTCGCAGAAGTGGTCGTTCCACACAAACTCCGGGATAAGAGCGTGCCAGCGCATGCGCAGCGGGACGAACGGCAGTGCGCGGAAGCTGAGCACCATGGTGGTCCCCACGCCCGTGCCCAGCTTGCTGGGTGACCCGGGTGGCGGTGGAGGTGGCGCGATCAGGTTCAGTTCGTCGATGCGGGCCTGCTGCCAGGCGGGCATCAGCGGCGGCAGGTTTCCCGGATTGGCGAAGAACGCGAAGACCACGGGCAGGGGAAAGGGGAGCCACTGCTCGGCCTCGAAAACATGTCGCATGGCTGGTAAGAGGCCGGGAGGCACTACAAAGTTAGCCGCCGTCCGGTATTCGTTGCGAACCGAAAAAGTTTCAACAATCTCGGACTTCCATGGTCTGACATCATGTACTCTCTTCATATCGGACTCATGTTGTCGTACATAGCCTGACGATCAGGTTGGTTCACGGCAGCGGAGTTACGTTGAAGGCGTGGTTGAGGGACCAAGCCGAGCAGTGCAAGAGCGGGACGGAGTTGAGGGACAAGGTCACCGCCGCAGCCTCGGAGAGTAATGGAATGAAGAAGCAGAGAAGCACCAGGAATGTCAGGCGTCGGACCCGCCTGATCGCAGCCGCCACGTTCGCCGTGGCAGCCTTCACCGGTATTCAGCCAATGGCCACCGCTGAGCCCAAGCCGCATGACGGCAAGCTGGACGCGCAGGCACCCGTGCAGAACTTTGATATTCCAGGCGGCCCGCTTTCCAGTGTGCTGGATCGCTTTCGCCAGGTTTCTGGCATGGCGATCTCGCTCCACCTGCCGCCGGACCAGGTGACAGGCTTCCATTCCAACGGTGCCAGGGGCTCGCTCACCAATGAAGCGGCGCTGCAGGCGATTCTGGCTGACACCGGCCTGAGCTTCAAGCTGGAGCGTGGCGGCACGCGTGCAGAAATCAACATCCAGAATGCGGAGCAGGTAAGCGTCACGGCGTCCAGCAATTCCGTGGGTCTGGGCCAGTTTACTGAGAGCCTGACGGACACGCCGCAAACCGTCAACGTGATTCCGCAATACATTCTGCAGGAGCAGGCTGCTGTGAGCTTCAAGGACACCCTGAAGAATGCACCGGGCATCTCGCTGGCGGCTGGCGAAGGCGGCCAACAGGGCGACAACCTGACCATCCGCGGTTTCAGCGGCCGCAACGACATTTTTCTGGATGGCATTCGCGACTTCGGTTCGTACTTCCGCGATGCTTTCAACTATGAATCTGTCGACGTGATCCAGGGGCCGGCATCTGTCGAGTTCGGCCGTGGATCGACGGGCGGCGTGGTCAACCAGGAATCGAAGCAGCCAGTGGTGAACAAGTTTATCCGGCCGAATCTGCAGTTCGGTACCAACGGCTTATTACGCGGGACCATGGACACGAATGTGCCGCTGACGGGACTCGTGCCAAACTCGGCGTTTCGGCTAAACGTGATGGGGATGCAGGCAGGTGTTGCCGGTCGCGACATTACCAAGGTTCGCCGCGTAGCGGTTGCACCGTCCTTGACGTTTGGCCTTGGCCGTCCCACCCGTCTTATTCTGCAGTACCTGCACCAGTACGAAAACAGCACGCCGGACTACGGCGTCACCTGGCTTGGTACGTCTGTTGCAGCGGTACCGACAAATACTTTTTATGGCTACCGTAATTTCAACACCATGCACCTGACGCCTGACGTGCTGACAGCACGGGTGGAGCAGGATATGGGTTCGCATTTCAATCTGCGCACCACGGTCCGCTACGGCCGTTACCCGCGTGAGGTGAAGGTGACGGAGGCGATTGTCAACTCCACTGGCACGGTCACGGGTGTTGGTCCGGCCTTGAATCCTACCGCAGCGGTTGCGAACCGGATTTATGCCAGCTACACCACTACCTGTGCAACCGGAGCAACGCCTGCCGCCTCCTGCTACGGCCAGAACGTACCCGCAGCCTCGGCTTATCTGCGGCGCAATAACATTTCGCGCAACAGCACAGACGACATTCTTTGGGGGCGCACGGAACTGACCAGCCACTTCAACGTGCACGGCATCGACAATAACGCCGTGATCCTTCTGGAAGGCGGACGGGAGCGCACGGTGACTGCCAACCTGGGCTACTTCCTTGCCGACAGGACGACCGCCTTCGTCTCCTATGCACCACTAGTCAATCCGAATGCAGACGATGTAACGCCGTCTGTGATCATTCCGAATGCGCCGACGCATGTCGCCTCACAGACATACGGCGTCAACCTGATCGATACCATTCGGCCAGTCCGCTGGTTGAGCCTGTCTGGCGGTATCCGTTTCGATTACTTCAACTCTGAGAGCAAGCCGCCCACCGGTGCAGCTGTCTCGCGACTGGATAAGAAACCTACCTATCGTGCTGCGGCAGTAGTGAAGCCCACGCAGAACGGCAGCGTGTACTTTGACTACGGCACCAGCTTCAATCCTTCGGCAGAGTCGCTCTCGCTTTCTGCGAATAATGCTTCCGCGCCCCCAGAGGAGAATGAGACCTATGAGGCCGGTGTGAAGTGGGACCTGATGAAGAACAAGCTGAACGTGAACGGTAGTTTGTTCCGTACCACCAAGTTGAACGCCAGGGAGACCGATCCGACCAACTCCGCAAATATCATCCAGAATGGTACGCAGCGGGTGCAGGGCGTGCAGCTGGGTGGGTTGGGTCACATGCCCCACAAGTTCGACCTGATCTTCGGCTACGCCTACCTGGATGGCCGCGTTCTGAACTCCGTCCTGAACATCTCTCCGTTTGCCTCAGTGAATTTGTTGCTGCGCGCGGCGGGCGATCCGCGGTATAACACCGCTCCGTACTTCCTTTCGGCAAATGGTCTGCCGCTGGCGAACGTACCCAAGAACACCGGGAACCTGTGGCTGACGCATGCATTGCCGTTCCGGTTCAGCGGCGGTTTTGGCGGCAACTACGCAGGTGTGCGCCGATCGTCTGCCGCGGCTGTCAATGCGCTGTACCTTACCAGTGCAGCGACAGACGTTCGTAATATGCCGCTCGCATTCCGTGCCGTTCCTGGCTATTTGAATCTGAACGCGATGGTCAGCAGGCCAATTACCGAGCACCTTGCGGTGCAGGTCAACTTCAACAATTTGACCAATAAGTTCTACATCGAGCAGCCTTCCGGCAACCGGCTAATCCCTGGAGAGCGCTTCAACACGCAGTTCAGTGTCGTCAGCCACTTCTAAACGCGCTGGGTCGTGAGTCATCTTAACGGTTCGCGACCCATCGCAAAGGAAAGGAAGTTGAAGGGGATGCTGATCTCAATCCCGGATGTATTCACCCGCGAACAGACACGGCATCTGCGCGGCACACTGGATGCCGCTGACTGGGTCGACGGGCGTGTGACCGCCGGCCATCAATCCGCGCTTGCGAAACAGAACTCGCAGATACCCGAGAGTCACCCTGTCGCGCAGCAGGTGGGCGAGCTCATCCTGAAGGCGCTCGGAGGCAATTCGCTGTTTCGTTCAGCAGCCCTGCCACTGCGTGTATTTCCACCGTTGTTCAACCGGTATGCCGGCGGCCAGAACTTTGGCACGCATGTGGACAATGCCATCCGAACGCATGGCGCAAGCGGGCAGCGGATCCGCACGGACCTCTCGTGCACGCTGTTCTTCAGCGATCCCGATGAGTACGACGGTGGCGAACTGAGCGTGGAGGACATCTACGGCGTTCATCGCGTGAAGCTGCCGGCAGGCAGCATGGTGCTGTACCCATCGACCAGCCTGCACCATGTCACGCCGGTTACGCGCGGCGTGCGGGTATCCAGCTTCTTCTGGCTGCAGAGCATGGTGCGCAGCAACGAACGGCGGACGCTGCTCTTTGACCTGGACCAGGCTATCCAGATGCTGGAGGCAGGCAGCGCGACCGCGGTCAAGCTGACGGGCGTCTACCACAACCTGCTGCGGCAATGGGTCGAGATGTAGCGATGGTCTAAGCGCTGCGCAGGCGTGCGCATCGCGACAGGCTGTTTCCGCCTTCCAGCGAAGGTGCGAACAGGACGAGAAGCCGGCAGCCGCCCTCACGGCGCCGGCTTCTCGTATATGTAATTTGATCTGGCTGTAAAATGAAAGGGTGCCTTTCGGCACCCTTGTTGTAAGTTACATCTAATGTAAGTGATCGCCAGCCTATTAGCTGGGCATCAGAACCGTGTCGATCACGTGGATCACGCCGTTCTTCTGAAAAACGTCTGCAGTCGTAACCGTTGCAGTACCACCCTTTTCATCGGTCAGGGTGATGGTGGCGCCGCTTGCCTTGGCAGTCAACGTACCGCCTGAAACGGTCTTCAGGGTCGCTGTACCGCCGCCCTTCTTGATCAGCTTGACAAGGTCCTTGGAGCTGACCTTGCCGGCAACCACGTGGTAGGTCAGGATCTTGGTGAGAGTTGCCTTGCTCTCAGGCTGCACCAGCGTGTCCACCGTGCCGGCAGGCAACTTCGCGAATGCGTCGTCGGTCGGCGCAAACACCGTGAATGGGCCGGCGCTGTTCAGGGTGTCGACCAGCCCTGCAGCCTTCACGGCAGCAACCAGCGTCTTGTGAATGGGCGAGGCTACTGCGTTCTCAACGATGGTCTTGCTGGGATACATCGGCGCGCCGCCAACGTCCGGATCCTTCTGTGCAACAGCCGTCATGCTGCCGGCCAACAGTGTTGCACTAAGGACTACCTTTGCAAATTTGTTCATCTGGATCTCCTGTGTGCTGCTTCGTGCGGTTCATGCATTCGGGAAAGCGGAACCGCTACTCACAGATGACGCCGGCTCAGGCCATCCGGATTGTATGGTTACTATCCTTCCTGCGACCGTATGCGTCCCATGAAGGATTGTGGGACAACTTCATACAGGACAAACGAGCGGCCACGTTGACAAGCGGCCGAGTCACTTCAACACTACAGAGGTGACGGTGACATCAATGACGACTCGCGAAGGCATACAGAGTACGGAGCCAGCGGTCGATGAGGGGTCGCAGTCACCCATTCAGCCGCGGGATTCCGGCCTGTTCATCATTGGCCTGTTCAAGCTTTGCAAGGCCGTGTTCTTCATGGGCGTCAGCCTGGGCGCGTTGCATTTTGTGCATCACGATCTTTCCCAGACTGTGGAGCGCATGATGCGAGAACTTCATTTCGATCCTGAGAGTCACCTGGTCGATCTGGTGATGGATCGCGTAGGCCAGGTTACCCATCACAAGCTGCGCTTGATCAGCATGGGCACTTCACTGTATGGTGCGCTCTGCATCACGGAGGCTTATGGCCTGCTGAGGCGCAAGGTTTGGGCCGAGTATGTCACGCTGTGGCTAAGCATCTCGTTCATACCGTGGGAGTTGTATGAGCTGGTCAGGCACCCCAGCCTGTGGCACGTCAGCATTCTGCTCACCAACATCGCGGTGGTCCTGTACCTGTTCTGGATGCTCCGCCGCAAGAAAAGCCGTCAGCTACCCTCCGTGTAGTCGGCAACTGCAACTCACTTCGCGTGTCGTGATGTCATTCCTTAGTAACCAGCTTCTCGGTACTAAGGTTGCCTCAAGACATTCCTACTTCGAAGTTTTTTCCACAGGTTCCCGAGAAACCCACAAATAAACCGTTTTTTCCGCTTTACGCACAAGGTGCAAAGGGTGAAGATTGTCTTCGTGGTGGAGCAAAGTGGTCTGCAGCGGGCCAAAGCGGGGCAAAAGCCTCAAGTTTCATGAAATTGTGCCGCTGAGTACTACAGCGTGAAAAGAGCAGGCGATGTTCAGAGGCAATCATCCAGCGCGCGTTGACGAGAAAGGCCGGCTGAAGCTGCCGGCTGAATTCAAGCGCCGGGTCGACGAGTCCTATGGGCCGCAGTTCTACATCACCAGCAGGGACGGTCGCAGGGCAGAGGTTTACCCACTCCGTGAGTGGGAGTTGGTGGAAGAAAAGCTGGCCGGGATTCCGAACATGAATCCCGCGAAGAAGAAGTTTCTGGACGTGACGAACTACTACGGTCAGATGGCAGAGCTGGACGCTCAGGGCCGGTTGACTCTGCCGCAGATTTTGCGTGAAAGCGCAAAGGTCACAGCCGAAGTGGTGGTACTGGGATCGCAGACGTATCTCGAAGTCGTGAACCACGACGACTTCAAGGCCAAGCTGGATGCGGAGCCGTTGACCGAGGCAGATATGGCGGCACTGGCGGACCTGGGCTTGTAACAACGCAGGAAACGCCCCAAGTGGGCGCGCATGGAGGCGGAGAGTGAACGGTCCGCAGCATGTGCCGGTTCTTTTGAACGAAGTGATCGACCTTCTAAATGTGCGCCGCGGCGGTACCTACGTGGATGCAACGCTGGGGCTGGCGGGCCACGCAAGCGCGATTGCGCGAAGGCTTGGGCCTGCGGGCACGCTGATCGGCTTTGATCGCGATCCGCAGGCGCTGCAGCTTGCAGCAGCCCGGCTTGACGCCCTGCGTGAAGAACTTGGGGAAGACATGCCGCAGGTAAGGCTGGTAGCGCAGGCATTTTCTACCGCAGCAGAAGTTTTACAGCCGGCTTCGCTGGATGGCCTACTGGCAGACTTTGGAGTAAGCAGCCTGCAACTGGATGAGGCAGCAAGAGGATTTAGTTTTCGGCTGGATGCACCGCTGGACATGCGCATGGATACGCGCAGCGGTGAGACAGCCGGGCAAGTGGTAAATCAGGCGGACGAAGAAGATCTCGCCAACCTGATTTACGAATTCGGAGACGAAAGGAGGTCGCGGAGAATCGCCAGAGCCATTGTGAGGGCGCGGCCGATTACTACAACGGCGGAGTTAGCCAAGGTAGTTTCGGCCGCGGCCCCCTCAATGAAATCGGACACGATCCATCCCGCGACACGAACCTTTCAGGCCATCCGAATTCGAGTGAACGATGAACTGGGTGAGATACGGTCGCTGCTTAGAAGCGCGCCTTCTTTACTCAAAACCGGTGGAAGGCTGGCTGTCATCAGCTTTCACTCGCTGGAAGATCGCATTGCAAAGGATGCGTTGCGAGATGGTGTACAGGCAGGAATTTGGAAAGTACTTACAAAGAAGCCGGTCGTTGCAACCGAAGATGAAATTGAGATGAATGCGCGATCAAGAAGCGCGAAACTTCGGGTGGCAGAGCGTACGTTGCAGAGGAAGCAAGTTACAAGGAAGATTCCTCCCGTTGGAGGTAGCAGCCGCGGCAACCGACCTGGAGTAAGTTAGACCGCAAGCTGTGGATAAGTCTGTGGGAAGTTAGGAAAACTTCTCTTCTGACTTAGAACGATGCAGTCAAAGATGTTCGAGATAAGCCTCCATCTCTTAGCAGAACAGGGGCAGTGACAGAAGAGGCAGGTAAGGGCAATGGAGCAGACGGCACCGATGAGCATGATGGTTGGGCGCGCGCAGCGGGAACGCGTCGAGTCGTTCCGCGAGCATAACCGCGGTGTCTTCGAGCAGCAGCGCCGCGCCCGCCGCGGGCCGACACCCGAAATCTTTTTCACGAAGTACATCGACAACAGCCGCATCGTGAAGGCGGACGATCCCGAACGGCGCAAGGAAATGCGGTCGTTCACCATCGCCATGTGCGTTCTGTTTCTTATGGGCATGACCTTCGTCTGGCAGCATTTTTCGTCGATCGAAACGGGATATTCCATCGAAGCACAGAAAATTCGAGTGGAGCATTTGCGTGAAGACAATCGGCAGTTGCGCCTGAGTGAGGCACAGCTTTCTGACCCTGACCGGATTGACCGCATTGCCAAGCAGCTTGGCCTCGATGTGCCGCAGCCGGGACAGGTGGTGCGGCCGGACGGCTCATTCGCGAACACGGGTGCGGTACTTGCCCAGGCATCCTTGCCGATGCCGGTTCTGCCCTAAGCTTCTGCGTGAGTTCACTCGTGTGAATCATGCATTGTTCTAAGTCGCTCTGTACTTGAGATAAGTAATGCCTGCTTTGCGTCAGCCACTTACCGCACCAATCCGCCGCATACGCTTTGCGTATGTCGCGCTGTTCTTTGCTGTTTGGACAGGCATTATTGGATCACGGCTGGTCTGGTTGCAGGTGGTACGGCATCGTGACTGGATCGATCGGGCGGCAAAGCAGCAGCAACGAACCTTTGAGGTGGCTCCACGACGCGGCGTCCTGTATGACCGGAACCTTCGCGAGTTGGCGGTTACCGTACTGGCTGAGTCGGTCTACGCGGTGCCGAGTGAGCTTGGTGACAATCGCGCGAATGTAGCCGAGCTGGTTGCGGGCATCGTCCACGTTGACCCTACAGACAGCTTTACAAGCCAGGGCAGTATCCTGGCTCGTCTGAATGCATCGCGTAACTTCGCCTGGGTGGCGCGTAAGTTGACCCCGGTCCAAGCACAGCGAATTCGCGAACTGAATCTTAAGGGTGTCTACTTACAAAAGGAGTTCAAGCGCTTTTATCCAAATTCTGACCTTGCAGCGCAGACGCTGGGTTATGTCGGCGTGGATGATACTGGTCTGGGTGGCATGGAGCGCGAGTTCGAGGAAGATCTGCACGGCACGCCCGGACGTGTGTTGACGGCGCTGGATGCCAAGCGGCATGCACTTGGCAGTGAGGAGCGCGAGCCGCTGCCGGGTGA